>PUKG01000112.1 GCA_003550445.1 Halobacteroidaceae bacterium | reverse complement strand
TCTCGGAGCTGCAGAGAACTGGATTGAGAAAAAGCCCTGGGTTTTGGATATCGGGGGAGGGAGCACCGAACTAATTGGTCCTGGGAAAGAAGTGGTTAGCTTTCCTATTGGAGCTCTGAACCTGTATGAGAGATTCGGGGAAGAGGACCTCGACCTTATAGAAAAAGAAATATCCAATAATCTGGCTGAATTTATCAAAGATAATACTTTTGAAATGATTATCGGTGTAGGCGGAACAATTGCCAACCTGGCAGCGATGAAAAAGGAAATTACTTTTTTTCAGGAAAAATTAGTTCACGGAACGACCCTTGACCTTTCCTGGGTAATAAAAGTAATTGGGGAACTCAGAAGTCTTCCCTTATTAAGCAGGAAAAAAGTAAAAGGCTTAGAGGTTGGCCGGGAAGACATTATTATTCCCGGAACCTTAATTCTAAAAAGAGTAATGGAGTTAACAGGGAGAAACCAGGTTGTTTTTAGCGGAAAAGATATTTTACAGGGAATAATCCTGGATTGGGAAGAAAGCCAAAAGAAATACCCCGGTTGACCGGGGTATTTTAATAGGCTATTTACCATTCTTGTCGGGGTGGAAGCCCCTTATCAAAACAATGGGTGTTCCTGCGTCAGCAGACCCGGTTATAAGGTCTGCAAGACTTCCCAGGATACTTGTTACGCTCCTCGGTGTAGTTCCCAGGTCTTCCTGCAGGGGGTATTCACCAGGTTTTTTTAATTTTTCGGTAATTTCTTCCCGGCTATAACCCTTACGATAAAGGGTGTCTACCTGGAGCTTCAGCTTTGATCCCGTCCGCAATTTCGCTTTGCGGAGATTTTCGCTTGCCCCAATTGCAGGATGGGGATCGGCAAGTTCGTAAATCCCGGTGTCAGGATCTTTATATGCTCCGTCACCGAAAATCAGGGTTTCAACTATTTTCCCCGTGTCCTTTTTTATTTGTTTTTTAATCACATCTGCCGTTCCGTCAGCATCTTCGGGAAGCAGCTTTAGAATACCTTTATCAAAATCAGAAACGTTAGAACCAATTACTCCCCAGGGGGAAGGACCGATATCTTTTAAAGAAACTATTGGAACCATTCCTCCAAAAGCCTGGAAGAGTTCCCGTTTCTTTTCAGCCTCATGGACCTCTGCGAGGCAAACCCCATCTATATAGCCAAGGTCATAAACCCGGAGGGGGTTATTTGTGTAAATTACTTCTCCTCTGGCGTTGCCCTTTTTTATCATTTCTAAGTAGAGATCACGGTAATCAACACCGGTTATGGGATGGGGGAATGTCCTTGCTCCCAATTCAGTGCTGAAAATAATATCGGGTTCAAGGTAACTATCTCTTTGGGGTTCGTAATCAAGGACCTTTGGTTCAAGGTCGGGATTTTTCAAAATTTCTTCGGCATCAACAAGTTTTAGTTTTTGATGCTCAAGGTTAACTGCTATCGCAAGGGCCTTGTCTGCCTGGGGAACATCTTTTTTAATTCCTACGGCTTTTTTTGCAGCCCGATGGATGTCTGCAAATGTTACTTCAACTACTGCTATTTTCCCGTCGGGGGTCCGAACAGTTAGATCTGCAATGCCCTGGCCGGTAATTTTCCGGATGCTTTCAATATTGTACCCTAATTCCTGGAGTTTTAGGGCAGCTAAAAGTTCCCGGATAAGGACGTTAAGCTGGGGGGTATCCCCACGAGCTTCTCGGAGGCTTTTTAAGGTTTGTTTGAAACGCAGCCTGGTATTAGCAAACTCTTCGTCCATTACCCTGTTTCCTACCTCGTCAAAGGGAATGGAAAGTTGAACAATTACCTTACCGCCCCTTGTTGCAAGAGCCAAGGCTTTAAGTATGAGAGAAAACCTGTTCCTGCTTGCAATCGGACTAATTACTGCTATAGTACTGCCTGGTTTCAAGCTAAGTTTTTCTTGTATGTCCCGGGCCAGTTCTTCACAGCTAACATATCTGTTTTGGGATCTTGCTACAACTGCTTCTGTTACACATATGATGTCCCCATCTTCTACAATTGTTTTCACAGCATCGGATGTAATAGCCGCAATATCATCATGGGGAACAATTAACCCGGTTTTAATTCCGATAGCAGCGACCCCGGTGTTTGGGGGTAGAGAGAAATCATTCATCATTTACCCACCACTCTTTCTTTTGATTTACTTTTTCCACATAACATTATAGCAGGAATAGCTCAGAAGGAAAAGGAAAGATGAGGTGGGATTTTTGATAAAATGAAAATTAAAAGGTTCCCTTTTTGTGTTTTCTGGGTAAGGAGTACCGGGTTATGAATGCGGGAAGGCCGTTATCTAAAAGGATGAAAAATGTTTTAAACCCTTGACCCAAAATCCTATTTGTATTATAATAGGGAGGCGAAATTGCGGGGTGGAGCAGTTTGGTAGCTCGTCGGGCTCATAACCCGGAGGTCGTTGGTTCAAATCCAACCCCCGCTACCATGGCGGTGTAGCTCAGCTGGCAAGAGCATGCGGTTCATACCCGCAGAGTCCGGGGTTCAAATCCCTGCGCCGCCACCAAATTTCCAATTTAAAGAGGGTTTCCCTCTTTTTTTTTACCCAAAAACCTGGAAAAGTAAGCGGATCTATCTCCAGCAACAGGGCAGGAAAAACAGGCCAAATGTGGAATATGGAAAGTAAGTCTGGGAGGGGGTACAGGAATGGATCTCTTACCAACTTTTTTAGATACGGTAAAAAAATATGCCCTTTTCTCACCCGGGCAAAAAATCCTGGTTAGCCTTTCGGGTGGGGCGGATTCCCTTACTCTATTTCACCTTTTTCTACGGATAAAAGAAGACTGGGGCCTGGAAATCGAGGTTTTCCACCTGGACCATAAACTTCGCCCTGAATCATCTGAACAGGCAGAAAGGATTTCTCAAATGGTAAAAGATAAGGGATTAATTTGCCACTCCTTCGGGGCGGAAATAAAAGAACTCCAACGGGAAAGAGGAGGATCTTTGCAGGAAGTTGCAAGGAATGAAAGGTTAAAACTCCTTGAAAAAACCGGTATTGAAAGAAGCGTAGACAGGATTGCCCTGGGTCATCAGGCTAATGATCAGGCGGAAACCCTACTCCTTAACCTGATACGAGGCACCGGGACGGGAGGCCTTGCGGGAATTCCCTATAAGGGAAAAGGGAAAATTATTCACCCCCTCCTGGATGTTTGGAGAAAAGATATAGAAAAGTACTGCCAGGTGTGGGGTTTAGAAATCATGGAAGATCCCAGCAATTATTC
Organism: Halobacteroidaceae bacterium; assembly: GCA_003550445.1. Classification (GTDB taxonomy): domain Bacteria; phylum Bacillota; class Halanaerobiia; order B1SED10-174; family B1SED10-174; genus T1SED10-26. The sequence goes on along the minus strand of PUKG01000112.1, from coordinate 11,535 downwards.
CAGCCAGTACCGAAGGAACCAACTTCGCCTTGAGGTAATTCCCTGGCTTGAAAAGGAATTCAACCCAAAATTGCAGGAATCCCTTTGGCGGACAGCGAAAAACCTCCAAGAGGATAGTTTTTTTCTGGAAGAAATGGCGTTAAAAGAGCTGGAAAAAAAGTGGAAGTCCCGAGAAGAGAGCCTTGAATTAAAGTGGTTGTTGGAACTGCCGGTTTCCCTAAGAAAAAGGGTTTTACTCGGGGCCTGCCGAAAAATTTCCCCCGGGAAGTCTTTTTATTTTGAGCACCTTGACCTTCTGGACGCCTTGCTTCGAATCGGACAAACGGGTAGCAGATTGGATCTCCCGGGTGTTACTGTAGAAAAAGGGTATCGAAAACTTTATTTTTTTGCCGCAAAAAAAAGCGAACCGGAAGAGGATTATTGCTATTACATGCCGATTCCAGGAAAGGTAACCGTTCCTGAAGCAGGAGTAATTATTACTGCGGAAAGGGTAGAAAAAGCCCGTTGGGAACAACTTGATAAAAATAAGATAATTGTTGATGGAGATAAGCTTGGCCAAAAGCTAATGGTCAGGAGCAGGCGACCGGGTGATAGGTTTTGGCCCTTTGGCTCTCCGGGACAAAAAAAATTAAAGGACTTTTTTATTGACAGCAAAATTGACCGCTGGAAACGCCGAAAAATTCCACTTCTAGTTTCAACAGAAGGCAGTATTGTTTGGGTTATTGGGTGTCGGGTAAGTGAAAAATACCGGGTTGAAGCCGAAACAAAAAACCTGGTAGAAATTAAATGTGAAAGATTGGAGGATCGGGAAAATGGATCAAGATTTAAAGAAAATTCTTATTGAAGAAGATGAAATCAAAAAAAGAGTTCGTGAATTGGGCCAACAAATCAGCCAGGATTATGGTCCAGATGGGGACCTTGTTTTGATTTGCATTCTTCGGGGAGCAGTTGTTTTTCTCGCCGACCTTGCCAGGTCCATAGACAGGCAGGTGACCTTTGATTTTATGGATGTTTCCAGCTATGGTGCGGAAACCGAATCAAGTGGAGTTGTCCGGATTATTAAGGATCTTGAAGAAAATATTGAAGGACGCCACGTTTTAATAGTCGAAGATATTATTGATACGGGACAGACCTTAAAATATGTTGTTGATGTTTTACAGACCCGGAAGCCTGCTTCAATTAAAATTGTAACTCTCCTGGACAAACCAGAACGGAGGGTCACCAAGCAGGTTAAAGTGGACTACAACGGGTTTGAGGTTCCGGACGAATTTGTAGTTGGTTATGGGCTGGATTATGCCCAGAGGTATAGAAATCTTCCTTTTATTGCTGTGTTAAAGCCAGAAGCCTACAGCTAGTCGGGGTTGTTTGCCTAAAACCAACATATATGATATAATACCTTGCGTGAAAATCCTCTGAGGGGAGGATGAGATTTGAACACCTTTACTCGCAATATAGGTTTTTATCTCATCGTAATAATTTTATCCATCCTACTCGCCCAATATTTTATGCAGCCCGAGGCTCCGGCTGAAATGGAATTAACCTACTCTTCCTTATTACAAAAGGTAGAGCAGGGAGAAATTCAAAGGGTTAAGATAATTGGGGAAAATAGGCTGGAAGGTGAAGTTGACGGACGGCCTTTTGAAGTATCAGTTCCTGCGGGTGTTATGGGAGATCTGATGAGCCGTTTAGAAGCAAATAATGTAGAAATGGTAACCGAACCGGAAGATAGCCCGGCCTGGTGGCTGGGATTTTTGGGTTACCTTCTACCTACTATATTGATTTTCGGAGTTTTTCTTTTTTTCCTCAACCGGATGCAGGGTGGAGGAAATCGGGTGATGTCCTTTGGAAAAAGCAAAGCACGTTTGAACCAGGACACGGGAAAAAAGAAAAAAACCTTTGCGGACGTTGCCAATTACGAAGAAGTTAAAGAAGAACTTACGGAAGTAGTTCAGTTTTTAAAAAAACCCCAGGAATTTACCGAAATGGGAGCAGAAATTCCCAAAGGTATTCTCTTGGTAGGACCTCCAGGAACAGGAAAAACCCTTCTTGCACGAGCCATTGCTGGGGAAGCTGGAGTCCCCTTCTTTATTATCTCTGGTTCCGATTTTGTGGAAATGTTTGTTGGGGTTGGAGCTTCCCGGGTTCGCGACCTATTTGAACAGGGGAAAGCCAGTTCGCCCTGTATAGTTTTTATTGATGAGCTTGACGCTGTTGGTAGACAGAGGGGTGCCGGACTTGGTGGGGGCCATGACGAGAGGGAACAAACTCTTAACCAGCTCCTTGTTGAAATGGACGGGTTTGAACCAAATGAGGGGATCATTGTAATTGCTGCAACCAACCGTCCAGATGTTCTTGACCCGGCTTTATTAAGGCCTGGAAGATTTGACCGGCAGGTAATTGTTGACTCTCCCGATTATTTGGGTAGGAAAGCAATACTTGAAATCCATGCCAACAAAAAACCCCTTGAAGCAGAAGTTAATCTTGGAGTACTGGCCCGTAGAACCCCAGGATTTACCGGGGCCGATCTGAAAAACCTGGCCAATGAAGCCGCGATTTTAGCCGTCAGAAGGCGTAAGAAAAAAATTGGCATGGCTGAATTTGATGACGCAGTTGACCGGGTAATTGCCGGGCCGGAGAAAAAGAAAAGGGTTATCAGTGACCGGGATAAAAATATTGTGGCGTACCATGAAACCGGACACGCCCTTTTAGGTGAATTCCTCAGGTTTGCTGACAGAACACACAAGGTTTCAATCATCCCCCGGGGAAGGGCAGGAGGCTACACCATCCCCCTCCCTGAGGAAGATAAAAAATTCCTGACAAAAGAAGAACTCTACGATAAGATTGCTGCTCTTCTTGGTGGAAGGGCCGCAGAAGCAATTTTCCTTGAAGATATTAGTACTGGAGCCCATGATGATCTGGAAAGGGCAACAAAACTTGCCCGGGCCATGGTAACCGAGTATGGAATGAGCCAGCGTTTGGGACCCTTAACTCTTGGGCATAAAAACAATGAACAGGTTTTTCTGGGCAGGGATATTTCCCGTGACCGGAACTATAGTGAAGATGTTGCCGCTGCAATTGATCAGGAAATTCGGGGAATAATTGAACGCAGCTACCAGAGGGCAGTTTCAATCCTTGAGGAAAATAGAGAGACAGTAGAGCGTGTGGTTGAGGCCTTGAAAGAAAGAGAAATATTAACTTCTGAAGATCTGGAGCTTTTGCTTAAAGGGGAAAGCTTGCCTTCCCTTGAAAAAGGACCGGAAGTAAAGGAAGAGGAAACCGGCGTTAAGGAGCCCAGATATGAAACCAAATAATATAAGATTGGCGTTAATTGGATATTTTTCAATTATAGGGGAGGGGGAGCAATCCTCCTCTTTGTTTTTCCGTTTATCTGTGTAAAGGGGGAAAGTGGATGATAAAAATTGATGGAATCAACCTGACTATTGAAGAAGCGCTCCTTGTAATGGAAAAAGGAGAAAAGGTAAAACTGGACCCCGAAGCAAAAAAAAGTGTTATTGCCAACCGGGAGTACCTGGAGAAAAGGCTTTCAGGAAATGAAGTAATCTATGGGATTAATACCGGTTTTGGGCACTTAAGCCGTATTTCAATCTCATCAGATGAAACAGGCATCCTGCAGCGCAACCTTTTATTGAGCCATGCAGCAGGGTTTGGTCCTGATCTGGAGGAGGCTGTGGTAAGAGGCGTAATGTTGTTAAGGGCGAATGCCCTGGCCAGAGGAAATTCTGGCGTCCGCCCGGAAGTAATCGAACAAATAATTGATTTTCTGAATAACAAAATCCACCCCCGAATCCCCGCCCAGGGTTCAGTAGGAGCAAGTGGGGACCTGGCCCCCCTTGCCCATATGTCCCTTGCATTAATTGGAGAAGGAGAAGTTTATTTCCAGGGTCAAGTTGTTAATAGCAAAGAGGCAATGGAAAAAACAGGATTAAAGCCGCTTCAACTAAAAGCAAAGGAAGGCCTCGCCCTGGTAAATGGGACCCAGGTAATGGCTTCCCTTGGCGTTTTGGGACTGGCCCGTGGCCTGCGTCTTATTAAACAGGCTGAGGCAATAGCGGCTCTTTCCTGGGAAGGGTTGAGGGGCCTTGGGGATGCCTTTGATTCCCTGATCCACAACGCCCGCCCCCATCCCGGCCAGAAAAAAACCGCTTCAAATTTAAGAAAAATTCTCGAGGGAAGCGAGAACCTAACCGAAAACTGTGAGGACAAGGTCCAGGATGCATATTCATTACGTTGTATCCCCCAGGTCCATGGTGCTTCGCGGGCAGCCCTTGAGCACCTGGAAAAAATTCTAATCTGTGAAATAAATTCTTCCACGGATAACCCCCTGATTTTCCATGAGGAAGATCGGATAATCTCCGGAGGAAATTTCCACGGCCAGCCCCTTGCCCTCCCCCTTGATTATGCAGGAATGGCCATGGCGGAAATCGGGAATTTCTCTGAAAGAAGGACTGAAAGGCTTGTTAACCCCGCTTTAAGTGGTTTGCCTCCGTTTCTTGTTGAAAACAGCGGTTTGAACTCCGGGTATATGGTTGTTCAATATACCGCTGCTGCTCTTGTTTCGGAAAATAAAGTCCTGGCTGGCCCGGCAAGTATTGATTCAATTCCGACCTCAGCCAACCAGGAGGACCATGTAAGTATGGGAACAATAGCCGGAAGAAAACTGGACCAGATAAACTCCAACCTGGCCGGAATATTGGCTGTTGAAGCCCTCTGTGCCTGCCAGGCTGTGGAACTTGCTGGAATTAGCCGGCTTGGGCTCGGAACGAAAAAAGTGTATAATTATTTAAGAAATAAAATTCCTCACTTAAAGAATGACAGGCAACCATCAATGGAAATAAAAGAAGTTGCGGAGTTACTGGAGGAAGGAAGAATTCTTCAGGTTTTGGAAGATGAAGGTTGTAGCCTGGAGTAAATTATTTATTTTGAAAAAAGACTGGGAATGAAAAGAGGTCAAATAATTATTTTCTGGTTTGTGGTTAAAATTACAAAGGGAGGGAACTTGCCTATACCGGGAACCCCAAAATTATTCCATGAGTATTGCAATTTAATAGCATAACTTGTGGATTTTTTTCAATGGAGGCGGGAAATAAATATCAAAATTAATTCTTGGAGATTTGGTTTAAAAAAGTTATCTGCAATACTGGAAAATTTCTGTAGTTATTAGGAGGAGGGAAATTTTATGGGGAAAGAATTTAGGGCTCCGAGGGGAAGGGAAAGGAGTTGTAAGGGCTGGGTACAGGAAGCAGCGCTGCGTATGCTCCTTAACAACCTGGACCCTGAAGTAGCGGAAAAACCGGAAGAACTGGTGGTTTATGGAGGTAGGGGAAAAGCAGCCCGTAACCATGAAGCCCTGGAAAAAATAATTCAAACTCTAAAAGAGCTGGAAAATGATGAGACTCTCCTGGTTCAGTCAGGAAAACCGGTGGGAGTTTTTCGAACTCATTCCGATGCACCCAGGGTTTTAATTGCCAATTCTCTCCTGGTTCCTGCCTGGGCTGATTGGGAAAATTTTTGGGAACTGGAGAAAAAAGGTTTAACCATGTACGGCCAGATGACCGCGGGAAGCTGGATTTATATTGGAACTCAGGGCATTTTGCAGGGTACCTATGAAACCTTTGCTGAAGCAGCAACCAAGTCAGGGCGGGATTCCTTAGAAGGAACCATCACCCTTACTGCTGGCTTAGGAGGCATGGGAGGGGCTCAACCCCTTGCCGTTACAATGAACGGAGGAGTCGCCATTGTTGTCGAGGTAGACGAAGATAGAATTGACAGGAGAATTGCGGATCGTTATTGTGACAAAAAAACAGCAAACCTTGACGAGGCACTGGATTGGGCACAAAAAGCTGCTAAAAGAGGCGAGGCCCTTTCTATTGGGCTTTTGGATAATGCTGCTCGGGTTTACCCAGAACTTGTAAAAAGAAACTTTATTCCCGATTTTGTAACCGACCAGACTTCAGCTCATGATATTTTAAACGGTTATGTTCCCCTGGGCTACTCGGTAGAAGAGGCCGACAGTTTTCGAAAAGAAGATCCAGCAGGATATCAGGAAAAAGCCCTGGATTCAATAAAAGTTCACGTTGAAGCCATGCTGGAATTACAGAAACTTGGAGCAATCACCTTTGATTACGGTAATAATATTAGAGAGCAGGCTCGAAAAAGGGGAGTTGAAAACGCCTTTGATTTCCCCGGTTTTGTCCCCGCATTTATTAGACCTCTATTCTGTGAAGGGAAAGGTCCTTTCAGGTGGGTAGCAATTTCCGGAGACGAAGAAGATATCTATAAAATCGACAGAAGAATTGAAGAAATATTCCCCGAGGACGAACGCCTTCTCCGGTGGATTAAAATGGCCGGTGAGCAGGTTTCTTTCCAGGGACTTCCCTCCCGGATCTGCTGGCTTGGGTATGGTGATCGGGCAAAACTCGGGCTGGAAATGAACAGAATGGTGGCTAACGGCGAGCTATCAGGCCCAATTGTAATAGGAAGGGATCACCTTGACACAGGATCGGTAGCATCCCCATACCGTGAAACTGAGGGAATGAAGGATGGGAGCGACGCTATTGCGGATTGGCCAATCCTTAACGCCCTGTTGAATACTGCTGGAGGGGCTTCATGGGTAAGCGTTCACCATGGGGGTGGAGTGGGAATCGGTTATTCCCTCCACGCCGGAATGGTTATTGTCGCCGATGGAACTCCGGAGGCAGAAAAAAGGTTAGAGAGGGTTTTAACCTGTGATCCGGGCACGGGTGTGGTTCGGCATGCTGACGCTGGTTATGAAACGGCAATAAAAACTGCCCGGGAAAAAGGGATAAAAATACCTTAAAGGAGGTTTTAAGGGTGAATAGGATAGTTGAAAGTGTTCCAAATATAAGTGAAGGAAGGAATAAAGAAATTGTTGAAGCTGTTGTTGATGAGGTCAGAGGAGTTGAAGGTGTTCGTCTTTTAGATTATTCTTCCGATGCAAGTCATAACCGCTCGGTTATTACCTTTGTTGGCGACCTGGAACCCGTAAAAGAGGCCGCCTTCCGCCTGGCAAAAAAAGCTGCTGAATTAATAGACCTTGATCAGCACACCGGTGAACACCCTAGAATGGGTGCCACTGATGTCCTTCCTTTTATCCCCATTTCAGGGGTAAGCATGGAAGAATGTGTAGCGGCAGCAGAAGAGGTTGGACGCCGCATGGGAGAGGAACTGGGGATACCGGTGTTTCTCTATGGGGAGGCAGCCCGGGTTCCTGAGCGAAAAAACCTTGCCAAAATAAGGAAAGGTCAATACGAGAAGTTAAAAGAAATCCTGGCAACTGAAAGAAAGCCGGATTTTGGTCCCCAGACAATGCCCAAAATGGGAGCTACCGCTGTTGGTGCAAGAATGCCTCTGGTCGCCTATAATATTAATCTTGATACAACAAACAAAGAAATTGCCGATAAAATTGCCCGGTGTATCCGCGGTAGCGGAGGGGGCTTCCATAATGTCAAGGCCATGGGTGTTTTCCTGGAAGATCGGGGGATTGCCCAGGTTTCCATGAATCTTGAGAATTACGAAAAAACCCCAATTTTTCGGGTTTTTGAAGCAGTTAAACGAGAAGCCCAGCGATATGGTGTTAATATTGTAGGAAGTGAAGTAATTGGTCTGGTTCCCCAGAAAGCCCTTGTGGATTCTGCTGATTTTTACCTGCAGCTGGAAGAGTTTACCCAGGAGCAGGTTCTGGAAAATAAAATTTTCCGTGGTGAATAAAAATGGGTGAAACAGTTGACATTTTAATTCTTGCGGGCAGGATAGTAACTTCAAAGGGAGCAAGTCATAGTCCCCTAAAAGGAGATAACTTTTGTTCAGTTACAGAGACTGAGAATGGAGCCGTTGCAATCAAAAATGGTAGAATAATTGCAGTCGGGGAAGAAGAAGATATCTTAAAGGAATATCCCCCCGAGCAGTCTCGACAGGTAATCGAGGCAGGCGGAAAAACCCTGACTCCGGGTTTTATTGACCCCCATACCCATGTTGTTTTTGGGGGCTCCCGGGAGGATGAATTTGCTCTAAGGATTTCTGGTGTTCCCTACCTGGAAATTTTGAAAAAAGGGGGAGGGATTCTCGAGACCGTTCGTGCTACAAGGGAAGCATCTTTCCCGGACCTTCTGGAAAAAAGTCGTATCCATCTTAACCGAATGCTGGCCGGGGGAACAACCACCGCCGAGGTAAAAAGCGGCTATGGATTGGATCTGGATACTGAATTAAAGATGTTGAAGGTAATACAGCAACTGGACCGCGAACATCCTATGGACCTGGATCCCACTTTCCTTGGGGCTCATGCCATTCCTCCCGAGTACAAGGACAGAACAGATGATTTCATCGATTTTATGGCTGAGAAAGTTTTGCCCAGGGTGGCAGAAGAAAATCTCGCAAAGAACTGCGATATATTCTGCGAAGAAGGAATTTTTAATATAGAACAATCAAGGAAATTATTGACAAAAGCCCAGGATTTAGGGTTTGAAATAAGGTTTCATGCTGACGAGATGGTTAGCCTGGGAGGAGCTCAACTTGCAGCCGAGCTGGGAGCCCGTTCCGCAGATCACCTCCTTAAAATTTCTGAGGAGGGGATGGAAGCAATGGCAAGGAGAGAAGTCGTAGCTACTCTGCTCCCGGCAACCCCCTTTACCCTGATGAAAGAGGAATATGCTCCGGCAAGAAAAATGATTTCTGCCGGTGTAGCAATTGCCCTTGCTTCTGATTTTAACCCGGGAAGCTGTCCTACACACTCCCTTCCCCTGGTAATGACCCTTGCCTGTTTAAAGATGAAATTGACTCCCGAAGAAGCTTTGAATGGAGTAACTATTAACGCTGCTCACAGCCTGGGCCGAGCAGGGGAAATTGGTAGTATTGAAGAAGGGAAAATGGCGGATTTGGTTATCTGGGATGCTCCTAATCATCGTTTCTTACCATATCATTATGGGACCAACCTGGCTGATACCGTGATAAAACGTGGCCGGGTTGTAGTGGAAAAAGGAAAAATTAAGGAGGGGAAAAAGTGAATATAAAAGAATTTTTGGAAGATATTGCAAGCGAAAATCCCACTCCTGGTGGAGGGAGCGTTGCAGCCTTCGCAGGTTCTTTAAGTTCTGCTCTGGTCAGGATGGTAAGCAATATTACCCTGAAAAAAGCAGAAGGTGTAAAGAAGGAAAATTTCGAAAGTTTAGAGGAAGAAGCCCGGTTTTTGCAGAATGAATTATGGAGGCTGGTTGACCGGGACGCAGAATCCTTTAACAGGGTAATGAATGCATTTAAATTACCTAAAGAAACTCCTGAAGAAAAAGAGAAAAGAAAGGAAGAAATACAGAAAGCCTTCCAGGAGGCAACACGGGTTCCCTATGAAACAATGGAGAAATCCCTTCAAGCTGGAAAACTTGCAGTAAAGGTAATGCGAGAGGGGAATCCCAACTGCATTACCGATGGTGCTGTAGGTTTTTTGATGGCCCATGCCTGTATGAAGGGAGCTGCCTTAAACGTCCGGATCAACCTGGGGTCAGTTAAGGATGAAGAATTTAAGGAAAAAGTAACGAAGGGAGTTGATAGGTTTTTAGAGGAGGCATTGAAACTGGAGGATGAAGTTAACAAATTAATTGATGAAAACATATAAAAAAGGAGGATGATCTGATTTGAAATCTGATATTCAAATTGCACAGGAAGCAAAAATGGAATATATCCAAAAAATCGCTGATAAGGTGGGGTTAAAACCTGAAGACCTTGAACTTTACGGCGATTACAAGGCCAAAATTAAATTTGACGCAATTAAGCGGCTTGAAGATGCTCCGGATGCTAAACTTGTTCTGGTAACAGCTATAACTCCTACCCCCGCCGGCGAAGGGAAATCTACAACCACTGTTGGGCTGGGTGAGGCTTTAAATAAAATGGGGAAAAAGACTGTTATCGCCCTTAGAGAGCCATCCCTTGGACCATGCTTTGGAATTAAAGGTGGAGCCGCAGGCGGAGGTTATGCCCAGGTAGTGCCGATGGAAGATATTAATCTCCATTTTACCGGTGATATGCATGCTATTAGTGCAGCCCATAACCTTCTTGCTGCAGCCCTGGATAATCATATCAAGCAGGGCAACGAACTGGGAATTGATCCGACCAGGATTTCTTTCAAAAGGGTAGTTGATATGAATGACCGGGCCCTAAGGGACATTGTAATTGCTCTGGGAGGACCGGCCAACGGCCAACCCCGCGAGGATGGTTTTATGATTACGGTTGCCTCCGAAATCATGGCTATTCTCTGTCTTTCTAAAGATCTTGAAGACTTAAAAGAAAGACTTGGGAACATTGTTGTTGGTAATACTTATGGACGTAAACCCGTAACTGCAAGAGAACTCAAGGTTCATGGAGCCATGGCCGCTCTCTTAAAAGATGCTGTAAAACCAAACCTGGTTCAAACCCTTGAGAATAACCCCGCTTTTGTCCATGGTGGGCCTTTTGCCAATATTGCTCATGGATGTAACAGCCTTATAGCTACAAAACTTGCCCGCAAGTTGGGAGACATAACAATCACTGAAGCTGGTTTTGGAGCCGACCTTGGTGCAGAAAAATTCTTTGATATTAAGTGCCGTTTTGGTGGACTGGACCCTGAAGCCGTTGTTTTGGTTGCAACAATCAGGGCCCTTAAGATGCACGGAGGCGTAAAAATAAAAGAATTAACAGAAGAAAATCTTGAAGCTCTGGAAAACGGCATTGAAAACCTGGAAAAACATATTGAAAACATCAAGAAATTTGGCCTGCCCCTTGTTGTTGCAATAAACAGGTTCCCCCATGACACAGAGAAGGAAATTGAGCTGGTAAGAGAGCACTGTGAAAAAATGGGTGTTGAGGTAGCCCTTTCCGAAGTTTGGGCGAAAGGTGGAGAAGGCGGAATAGAACTTGGTGAAGCCGTCCTTCGTGCCCTGGAAAAAGAATCAAATTTTAAACTCCTTTATGAAGCTGACCTTCCTATTGCTGAAAAACTGGAGAAAATTGCAACAGAAATATATGGCGCAGACGGAGTTGATATCTCCAAAGCTGCGATGAACAAGATTAAGAGATTTGAAGAACAGGGTTATGGAAACATGCCAATTTGTGTAGCTAAAACTCAGGCTTCTCTTTCCGACGATCCGACCCTGGTAGGAAGACCTCGCAATTTCCGGGTTTCTCTGAGAGACATCAATGTTTCTGCCGGGGCAGGCTTTTTGGTAGCCTTAATGGGCAGCATTATGACAATGCCCGGCTTACCAAAGAAACCTGCAGCCGAAGAAATCGATGTTGACAAAGACGGAAAAATTTCGGGATTGTTCTAAAAGTTAATGTAATAAGGTCGTTGGAGGTCTCCAGCGGCCTTTTCTTTTTTGGGTTTATTTATCTTGCCAACTATGTTAGTTAATGTTAAAATAAAGGCGCAGGCGACATCGGAAAAGGGTTGTACTGCAAATAAAGGTAATTTGTTTTCGCTTGGATCTTCGGACCGAGACGAAAGGAGGAGAAAAAAATGTATCCTGAAGG
>PUKG01000254.1 GCA_003550445.1 Halobacteroidaceae bacterium | reverse complement strand
GAAGTGTCCTTGTTCCTGTTGACTTTTCCCAGTGCTCGGAAGAGGCTTTGGAAAAAGTACTTTCTTTTGGTAATAAAATTGAAAAAGCAACTCTTGTCGCCGTAATTGAAAGCAGTGAGGATCCAGAGGAACTGGAAAAAAACAAAAAGGAGTTTGAGTTCAGCCTGAAGGAAATTGCCAGACGATTTGAGGAAATTGGAGTTAAAGTTACCCAACGGGTTGAGGTTGGCGTGGCTTCTGAGAAAATAATGGAGGTTGCCGATGAAGTTAATACCTCAATGATTGTCCTATCAACACGTGGAGCAGGACGTTTGCAGAGGTTGTTTTTAGGAAGCACTGCAGATGCTGTTGCCCGACGCTCCAGGTATCCAACTTTGTTAATTCCATGCAGAAAGCCATTAAAAACTTAATTTTGGAGGGTTTTTAGATGCCCGAACAAAAAGAGTACAGACTCAGTTTTTTTCACCGTTACCTTACCCTTTGGGTTGGGCTCTGTATTGCTATAGGGATTTTTCTTGGTTCGGTTCTTCCCGGAGTTGCAAACTGGCTAAACGCAATTTCCATAGCCCAGGTTAATATTCCAATCGCCATCCTTTTATTTGGTATGATGTTTCCTATTATGCTCCAGATTGACTTCAGTGAAGTAGGAAATGCAGTAAAAGCACCGAAGGCGGTTCTTTTGACCCTTGTAATTAATTGGGGCATCAAACCTTTTACAATGTATTTTTTCGCCTGGCTTTTCCTCCGGGTGATTTTTGCTCCGTTTTTAGATTATGATCTTGCCGGGGAATATATCGCGGGAATGATTCTCCTGGGAATTGCTCCCTGTACGGCCATGGTTTTGGTCTGGAGTTATCTTGCCAAGGGTTTTATGGGCTTAACCCTGGTTTTAGTCGCCCTTAACTCTTTAACTATGCTTGCTTTATATGCTCCCCTGGGGAATTTTCTCCTGGGTGTGGCCGATATGTTTGTCCCCTTTATGACAATTTTCCTTAGTGTTATGCTTTATGTAGGTGTGTCCCTTGTTGCGGGTTATTTTACCCGGATCCGTTTGATAAAACAAAAAGGTATTGAGTGGTATGAAAATGTATTTCTGAAAAATATGGGAACTATTTCCATTGTTGCCCTTCTTGCTACTCTAGTTTATCTTTTTATGCTGCAGGGTGGAGTTATCCTCAGTGCTCCACTTGTTGTCTTGATGATTGCCTTACCTTTAAGTATCCAGACTTTAACAATATTTGGCCTTGGTTATGGTGCAGGGCGTCTTTTGGGATTAACCTATGATGAAGCAGCTCCGGCTTCAATGATTGGAGCAAGCAACCACTTTGAAGTAGCTATCGCAACCGCTGTTACCATTTTTGGCCTGGAATCTGGAGCAGCCCTTTCAACGGTTGTAGGGGTTTTAATCGAGGTTCCTATAATGCTGTTGCTGGTAAGGATTTGCCTGCAGACCCAGAATTGGTTCCCGGTAAAATTTAAAATTGGAAACCAAAAGGTTTGAAACTAGTGGAAGGAGGGGCTTTATGGATAAAGTGGAAATTTTAAAGGCTCTTGCCCACCCTACCCGTCTTTTTATTATTGAAACCCTTGCAGGAAGAGACGGGGAGCGATGTGTTTGTGAACTGGTTGATGAATTGCCCTATTCCCAGTCGACTATTTCCAAGCACCTTTCAATTCTGCGCCAGGCAGGATTGGTTCAAACCAGAAAAGAAGGCTTGAATGTCTATTATACCCTTGCGAACTCCGAAATCAAGGGGATCCTGATAGTTCTCGAAGAATTGGAAAAAAAACTTAGCCTGACCAGGCAGGGCTGGCGTTAAGAGAATAAAAAATAAAAATGACCCTTATTTTAAGGGGTCATTTTTTTCGCGGGCAAGGTATTCAATTATTTGTTCCCGGGAATTTTTTTCGGGATTATCCAGGACCCAGTAAAAAGCTTCATCAAGGAGCTCTCCTACCTCGGGCCCTTCTTCTAAGTTGAAATATTCCATAAGATCATTGCCATCTACCGCCAGGTCCTTTTTGGAAAAGACATTTTCTTCTTCCAGAATTTCTTCTATTCGCCTCTTGAAAGCCCGTAAGGTAGGTCCTGCTCGATGGAACTGCCGGGTTGTTCCGATAATATCGGCCCTGCGGATTTCAATCAGATCCATTACATTTTCAGGTCCTACCCTGTTTATGAACCTGCGAAGGGCAGCATCGCTTAACATGGGATCCATGTCAAACATGTGCCAGCGCACTAAGGTTGTTATTTTTTCCTGCCGGGATTTGCTAAATCTAAGGCGGGAAAGAATCCCTTCCGCTATTTCTGTCCCTATTTTTTCATGTTCGGGGAAGAGAGGCTTTTCCCCCGGGCTATAGGTTGTTCCTTTTGCAATATCGTGGAGGAGAGCAGCCCACCGCAGGTCAGGCTTTGGCCGGATTGCTCCCACAGTCCTAACTGTGTGCGGGACAGCTCCAGGAACGGAAAACAGAGTTTTGAATTCAGGAATTATTGTTTCCAAAACTCCCTGTTTAACCATTTCCTCAAGGGCTTTTTTCACTGCAGGCCCGGTTAGCAGGGCGTCCATTTCCCCAGCTATTCTCTCAGGAGCAACGGAAGTAAGCAGTGGAGGTTTAATTGCCTGCAAGGTATTTTTGTCCCCGGAAAAATCAAGCTGGCTCTGAAAGCGGAAAAACCTGAGGATTCGTAGTGGGTCCTCCAGAAACCGCCTTTCAGGGTCTCCAGTGGCTCGGACTATTTTTTTCCGGAGGTCTTTTTTGGCGTTTAAGGGGTCGATTAAACCTTCATCGGGATTCCAGGCCGTGGAATTTATTGTGAAATCTCTTTTCTCAAGATTTTTTTTAATATCTTCTCCCTGGAGGGAAGTAACCTCAAGGATGTAATCCTGCCAGCGGACCAGGATTGTCCCAAACCTTCTTCCAATTCCTTTGCTATGGGGGAACAATTCTTCCAGCTCGTCAACGGATCCCTGAACGGCCAGGTCCCAATCGGAAGGTGTTTTGTGGAGGAGGAGGCTGCGCAACGAACCCCCGACAAGATAGGCTGGAAATTTTTTTTCATCCAGGGAACGAAGGAGATCCAGGATTTGGTGGGGGATATTATTTTCTATCCTCTTGTTCAAAAAAAATTTAAACATTTCCATCACCCTTATTGGCGTTTTCCACAATTTCAGGCGGAATCCTCTAGCCACGCAGGAAAAGGGGAATAATTTGACGAAATAATATGGGGACATAGAATAACGAAGGATTTTTGAATAGAATAACGAAATTAGTAAAGGCGGAAAAGAAAAATAATTAAAGGAGGGTGTTACAGTGCGGAAGATTTTATCTTTGATTTTTGTAGTTGCTTTACTCCTTGCCCTTCCCACAGGGCAG
>PUKG01000257.1 GCA_003550445.1 Halobacteroidaceae bacterium | reverse complement strand
CCTTTTTCTATTCCTTTCTCTCGGGAATGGCAGAACCGGCAGGGGCCCTTATTGCCTACTTTATCCTCCTTCCCTTCCTTACCGATGCTTTAATGGGTATTCTGTTCGCCGGGATTGCAGGGATTATGGTATATATTTCTTTTGATGAACTTTTACCCATGGCCAGGGAATATGGAGAAGGGCATACCGTTATTACCGGACTGGTAATTGGGATGGCGGTAATGGGAATGAGCCTTTTATTATTGTAAAAATGTTAAAAGCTTGAAGTTTCGAAACAGTCCTTTAAAAGGGCTGTTTTTTTATGAAGATAAATAATATTTAAAAAATAAAGGATATTTTGAAAGTTTTGACGAATCCCTAAATACAATTCGAAAGGGAGGTGTGGTTTTTGTTTAAGAAGGTTGGAGTTTTGTTAATGGTTTTAGTAATGGTCACTGGAATTGCTGCAGTAGGTCTGGCAGATAATACCACCCTGAATATTGGTTCTGCCGCAGAGGCAACAGGACTTGATCCCCGCTTAGAAACAGATATTCCATCATCAGAGAGATTAAACATCATCATGGAACCCCTGGTAACCTTTAACCCGGATATGGAACTTGAGCCCAGACTGGCAACAAGATGGGAATTTAGCGATGACAGCCTCAGGCTTTCCTTCTGGCTGCGTGATGACGTTTTGTGGCATGATGGGACACCTTTTACAGCCGAAGATGTTAAGTATACAATTGGCTGGGTGCTTGACGAAGAAAATGCTGCTCCAAACCGTCCCCTTTATGATGCAATTTCCGAGATGGTTGTAGAAGATGATTTTACCATTCACTTCCATTTGAGCAGGCCCAATGTTTTCCTGCTTAATAACATTGCCCGGATGCCCGTTGTTCCCGCTCACCACGGAGACCGGGAAGATTTCCGCCGCAATCCAGTGGGAACGGGACCATATAAATTTGTATCCTGGACCCGGGACGACCGGATGGTAATGGTTGCCAATGAAGATTACTGGGGAGGAGTTCCCAATATTCCCAACCTGATTTTCCGGGCAATTCCAGAAGATTCTGCAAGGCTCCTCGCTTTTGAAGCCGGAGAAATTGACATGTATCAGGGTGGAATAGTTCCCCAGGAACTACCTCGAATTGAAGAGGATCCCAACATTGTTGTCCAGAGGGCAACAGGAACCGGACACGTTTACCTCGGGTTTAATGCACGGATGGAACCCTATAACAATGTAAAAGTACGCCAGGCCTTAGCCCACCTTCTGAACAGGGAGGCCATAATCAACAGGATCCAGAATGGAATAGGGACTGTATCTACAGGGCCGGTTCCCTCGGGACTACCCTGGTACAATCCTGATGTTCCCACCTATGATTACAGCCTGGAAAGAGCCCAGGAATTATTACGTGAAGCCGGGTTGGAAGGCGAAGATTTAAGGTTAAGCCTCCACACCAACGAAAATCCCCTGCGGATTAGGATTTCTGAACTATTCCAGTTTGAAGCAGCCCGTATCGGGATTTCGGTGAGCGTAACAATTGAGGAATGGGGAGCTTTCTGGAGCCGCCTTCAGCAGCCTGACCATCCCTACGAAATGTTCATTGTTGGCTGGGTAGGGCAGGTTGACCCCGACCGGGCGATGTACAGGCAGTTCCACAGTGACGGGGCCTTCAACTTTGGAGGTTACTCTGACGAACGCCTGGATTATCTCCTGGAACATGGGCTTACCGTTGACCCAACAACCCAGGAATCAATTGATATTTACAGCGAAGCCCAGGAAATTGTTGCGGAAAATTGCTACTATGCTTTCATTAACTTCTATGAGGAAATAATGGTATCCCATCCGTATATTGATGGGCCCGTTGTTCACCCCTATACCGCAAATGCCTGGCAAAATGCTCACCTTTTCACAAAAAACCGTTAGAAAAGCGAATATTAATATGCACCGGGTGATTTCTTTTCACCCGGTGTTTTTTATTTGGTGCTTTAAAACGAGAAAGGGTTTTTTTGAAATTTGTAGAATTTAACATTGAATAAATAAAAATTTGGAAAGAGAAATAAATTTTACCTTTCTGAACCGGTTTTAAGGAGTGGTTGAAAAAAGAAAAGGGCGGAAGGACACCGGGTGGGGTGACCTGCCCGGTTTAATTAATTTAGGGGGTGGGGAAGGATGTTTAAATATATTGTTCGCCGGGTTCTGCAACTAATACCGGTGATTATCGGTATTTCTATCCTGGTTTTTATGCTTGTTCACCTTGCTCCCGGGGATCCAATTCGGCTTCTGCTGGGAGAAGATGCCACTCCGGAAGATTATGCCAGATTGCAGAGGATATATGGATTTGATAAACCCCTCCATATCCAGTACCTGACCTGGGCAGGGAACGCTTTACAGGGAGATTTTGGAGTTTCCATCAGGCAGGGGGCGCCGGTAACAATGCTGATCAGGTCCAGGCTTCCGGCTACAATGGAACTGGCTTTTTTCTCAGTCCTTTTTGCCGTTATTTTCGGGGTTCCCCTTGGGGTTCTGGCTGCAATTAAAAGGGGCTCTGTTATTGACCTCTCCAGCATGGTCTTTGCCCTTTTAGGGGTTTCCATGCCGGGATTCTGGCTGGGATTGGTTCTTTTGACCTACGTTGCTTTAAATGTGGGGTGGATTCCCATGTTCGGCCGGGGTGGCTCGGTTTTTTACGGGTTTGGTCAATTATTTACTACTTTTAGTGCTGATGCCCTGTACCAGGGTTTTCGGTATATTATGCTTCCGGCGATTTCTATAGGGACTGCTATGATGGCAATTATTACCCGCCTGACTCGCTCCAGCCTGCTTGAAATAATGGGTAAGGATTATATTAGAACCGCCCGGGCAAAGGGTTTAGCTGAAAGGGTTGTTGTTTTCAAACACGGTTTACGCAACGCTTTGTTACCCGTGGTTACCGTGGTGGGCATTCAATTCGGGGCTATGCTCGGGGGCGCGGTTATTACAGAAACCGTTTTTGCCTGGCCGGGGGTTGGTCGGTTAATTGTAAATGCTATTTCCCAGAGAGATTTTCCCATTATCCAGGGAGGAGTTTTAATGCTGGCAATAATTTTTACCCTGGTTAATCTGGCCGTGGATTTGAGTTATGCTTTTCTCAATCCTCGAATCAGGTATGACTGAGAAAGGAGGCTGGGGGTGTGTTAAGAAAAATTGCAAAAAATAAAAGTGCCCTGGTTGGGTTAATTTTGATTTCCATTTTGCTCCTGGTGGCTATTTTTGCAGATTTCCTGGTTCCCAACGACCCCTATCACATGGATATCTGGATTAGTTATGACCCTCCCCAGTGGTTTGCTCCTGATAGCACCTATATACTGGGTACCGACGACATGGGGCGCTGTGTGCTCAGTAGAATAATTATGGGTTCAAGGGTTTCCCTGCTTGT
>PUKG01000083.1 GCA_003550445.1 Halobacteroidaceae bacterium | reverse complement strand
TCATATTTTTTGGTATTATTTTTAATTATATAAGATATTAAAAGAAAACTCAAATCCGACTTCCCTGCTCCGACAGGTTTGAAAAACCATTAAATTCCCGAGTTCCCTCTTCTCTTTTGTGTTTGAATTCTCCGGGAAAATTTGCTTAACTTAAAATTTAAATAAAAGAAAAAGCCCTCTCCTTTTGGAGAGAAGCTTTTTCCTCATCTGTACCTAACTTAAAGTTCTCCAAGGAATTCAAGTAATACCCTGTTAAATTCCCAGGGCTTATCCATGTTGGCATTATGCCCTGCTCCCGGGATTTCAAAATAACGACTACCGGGGACTGCCTCATGCCACTTTCGGTTTGCCTTTATTAATGATTTTGGCATTTCATGTTCTCCGTGGGTTATTAAAAGGGGCTGGGAAGGTGCTTTTTCTACCTTTACCTCACAGACTTCAATCTGTCCTGAAAGCATCAGGAGAAATTGTTCTTTCCCCATTTCAGACATGGATTTAAAGAAAAATTCTCGGGCTTTTTTAGTCCTTGCTTTTTCCTTGGCGGAACGCTGGAAAATAAATTTTTCGGGAAACCAGCGGCTCAAAGCCAGGCCCACTTTATACAAAGTTAACTCCAATCTGTTAATTAAAATATCAATTGGTAAGCCTCCAATACTAACTATTGCCCTGATTCTATCCGGATAATTTACTGCTGCATGCTGATTAACATAAACCCCCAGTGATTGTCCAACTGCAACAGCCTTCTCAATTCCCAGCTCATCCATAATGTTTACCATAATTTCACCCATTTTTATTATGTCCAGCTTTTCCTCCAGTTTCGCTGAACGGCCGTGTCCCGGGAGGTCCCAGGTTATGACCCGGAACCTGTCTTTGAGAGCAGAAACCTGGTCTAAAAACATATCCCCGTTCAATCCTCCGCCGTGGGTAAAAATCACTGCAGGGGCATTTTCCGGCCCTTTTACCTCGTAATAAATTGAACCAAATTCAGACTTTAAAAACATTTTTACCACTCCTTTTTCGCTTTTTTAGACATTTTTTGTTCATCTTTTCTTCAATAATTCTTGTCCTGCCCAACACTTTTCTTTACCTCCAGGGATAAAAAGTCAATTGTTGCATCTCTCAGTTTTAATATGAACCCAAATACTCCGGAAATATCTTGAAATTCTCCTTTTAAGATCGATCCTTCTCCTTCTTTCATTTTAATTTCCACTCCGCAAAAATAATCTAAGAACCATTCCTCAATTTTTTCCTGGCAGTGAACTTCAACTTTCCAGTTTTTTCCCTCTCCAGGAAAACCATTTTGTTTTTCCCAAATCATTTTTCAACTCCTTCCAGGCCTGCCTTTTGCCATTTAATTACCCCGAGCTCCGGTTTTAAGTTTCTAATAGGAGCATACCAAAATCCTTTCCTTTTTTGACCGGAAAAAAGTATGGTACTGAGTTTTTACCCCAAAACCATACTTTTTTGCAATCTAAAGGAGTAAATTTTAAAAGGATTCTGTTTGCCGGAAAAGAAATAAAATTAAAGGAGAACACCTGCCAGGAGGCTTTAAAATGGAAAAACCGATATTGAAAATAAAAACCAGCATCCCTCCCCTCAGCCCCGGAGCAATCCCCCGTCCCCATATAAATGAAAAAATCACTCCCCACTTTCAGGCAAAAGAAGGTTTTTCCCGATTTTTGACCCTTGTTTCTGCTCCTGCAGGTTACGGGAAAACAACATTTATCAGGCAATTGATTCGCGAAAAAGAAGACCGGACTGCCTGGTTTTCTTTGAGTGAGGAAGATAACGAACCAGAACATTTCTGGTTTTATTTAATTTCAGCCCTGCAAAAATTCGACGGGGAAACTGGGAAGGGAAGCAAGGCAATGCTAAATTCTAATCCTGTAAACTCTCCTCTATCAAATGATCCCATGACCTTTTTCACTCCTCTTTTAAACGACTTATTCGAACTGGAAAAACCCGTTTTCCTAGTTCTGGATGATTACCATCTTATCAATAACCTACAAATCCACGAAGAAATGGTTTTTTTTCTGGAAAACCTCCCACCAACCCTTCACCTTTTTGTAACTACCCGCTCAGATCCCCCATGGCCCCTTTCCCGTTGGCGGGGGAAGGGGCAGATAATGGATATCAGGTTGAAAGACTTGAGATTCACTGAGAAAGAAACAAAAAACTTCCTCTGTGAAAAAGAAAAACAGGATTTAAGCCAAAATCAATTAATTGCCCTGCACAAAAAAACCGAAGGATGGGCCTCGGGATTACAGCTTGTAGCACATTCCCTTGCCTCGAGTTCTGACCGGGAAGATTTCATAACAAATTTTACCGGTACTCACCGCCATGTTTTTTATTTCCTCAGCCAGGAAGTACTGAACAAG
Organism: Halobacteroidaceae bacterium; assembly: GCA_003550445.1. GTDB lineage: Bacteria > Bacillota > Halanaerobiia > B1SED10-174 > B1SED10-174 > T1SED10-26. The sequence goes on along the minus strand of PUKG01000083.1, from coordinate 1,037 downwards.
CAAACTGCTGAGGTTCGATCTTTTCTCATGGATATATCCATTTTGCGAAGATTAAACCCCTCTTTGTGCGAGGCTGTAACCGGTAGAGAGGACAGTAATCTGCTTCTAACAAATTTTGAAAAAAATAACCTTTTCATTTTGCCCCTGGACGAAACGGGGGATTGGTTCAGATTCCACCAGCTTTTTGGAGACCTTCTTTATCACCAGTTGAAAGCTAATTTCCCCAAAAAAATTCCCCAGCTCTACCAGAGGGCAACAAAATGGTTTCTGGACCAGGAAGAACCCGGAGAGGCAATCCGCCACGCCCTTGCAGGAAATGACCTGGAAGGAGTGGCTGAAATTCTAAACTCGGCTTACGGTGAAATCCTCCAAACCGAAGAACCTTCTCTCCGAAGCCGCTGCCTGGAAAAAATACCCCCCCAAATATTAAGAAAATATCCAAAGCTCATTGCCCACAAAGCTTTATTTCAGCTGGTCAAGGAGGGAAAAGGAGGCGTAAAAGAATCCCTTCAAATGTTGGAGGAATATATTAGGGAAAATAAAACAGATGGGGACGAACTGTCGGGTCTTTTTGCTACAGTAAAAACCTACTTCCACATTTATTCCAACCAGTTTCCCCAGGCCCTGGAACATGCCGAAAAAGCCCTGGATTTACTTCCCCTGGATAGCCACTACTGGCGGATGAGCCTGGAAGTTTTTTTGGGAGACTCCCTTTTATTATCAGGAAAACCCCGAGAAGCCTACATGCACTACCTGAAAGCCCACCAAATTAATGAGGAGCGGGGAAATAATTATTTATTGTTATCTACCGGGATCAAAATAATTAACACCCACCTCTCCCTGGGAGAAATTCGGGAAGCCGAGAAAATTGCCACAGATTTGTTGAAATTTGCTCAGGGAAACGGTGTTTCCAGGATCCCCCGGGCAGGAACACTCTGGGTTCTTTTAGGAGAAATTAAAAGAGAACAGGGAGATCTATCCGAAGCCCAACGCTGCATGGAACGAGGTCTTTTTATTTCCCAAAAGGAAGTCCCAAC
>PUKG01000130.1 GCA_003550445.1 Halobacteroidaceae bacterium | reverse complement strand
GGTTTAATTTCTGATTGAACATCCTCTTCAGGGTCAACCCGAAAAACCCTTAAGGCTCCATCCTCTTCTATTTTATGACTGTCGCAAGCCCATTCCAGCCAATCAAGAAAGCTCTGTCCCTGAGAAATCTCTTCGATTTCCCTGGGCTTTTCCCGAGACCCAACCAAAAAAAGGTACCTTTCTGCCCGAGTTGCCGCAACATAAAACAATCTTTTTTCCTCGGCTATTTGCTCGGCTTTCAACCTTTTCCCAATTAGCTTCCTCATAGAAGGAATACCTCTTAGCCCTGTTTGAGGATCAGTTACACCAAACCCCACTTCCAGGTTTCCGTTTATTTTTGCCCGGCGCACCGGATCTCCATGACCCCAATTAAACTGCCCTCCAAGATTTGCCAGAATTACCCCCGGGAATTGTAATCCCTTGGCCTGATGAATACTCATTATTGCAATATCAGTTTCTACCTCGGTAACGGCCTCCCCTTCTTCAATTGGTGTTTCCAATTGTTGCTGCAAAAAATGATTCAATTCTCCAATGGATTTTCCCTCCCGAGAAAACTTTCTCGCAAGTTCCAAAAACTTCTCCACATTTTTGGACTTTTGTTGCTTTCTTTCTCCAAGATTTAGAAAAAGATAATACCTTCCTTCAAGTATTATTTTCTGGAGCAAATCTCCTATTGGAAAACGATCTTTGTAAAAAAGCCAGCGGGAAAGTTGGCTTTTTACTTCCTCCCATTCTCTCCCTTTTGTGTTTTGGACCTTTTCATAGTATGTGGAGCCAGGAATTTGGGATAAATTATAAATATCTCGATCGCTTAACCCTATAAGTGGAGAACGCAATAACCCGATTAACTCAATATCTCTTCTGGGGTCAGAAAGGAAAAAAAGAAGATTACAAAGATCGAAAATTTCCTGTTGATTGAAAAAACCCCGACCCCTTACTGTGGTAAAACTAATTCCCGCCTTTCTTAAAGCTTTTTCAAAATGATGGACCTGCACCATGCTTCTCAAAAGAATTGCCAGGCGGGGTCTCTTTGAACCTTCAGGCAAAAGAGGTAATAACTCTTGGGCTTTTTCTGCAACCAAATCAGCCTCGGTTACCATCTTCTCTATTCTAGATCCCCCTTTATTCAGGATAAAAGCATCCACTCCTCCCGGGAGATCTTTTTTCTCATCATCAGGTTCAAGCCGCTGAAAAGGAGCTTCAAATTCCTCACCACAATCCTGAAGGAGTTTAGAAAAAAATGAGTTAAAAAAATCAATTAATTTCCCGCAGGATCGGAAATTTTTGCTGAATACCACACTTGACCCATTTTCCTCAAGTTCATCCTTTCCCTTGTTAAAAATTGTAACATCTCCACCCCGGAAAGAATAGATGGCCTGCTTAATATCCCCCACTAAAAAAAGGTTGCTTTTTTCCCCTTGGTGCCAGATCCTTTTTATAATTTCCCATTGCCGAAAATTGGTATCCTGGAATTCGTCAACCATTATGTATTTAAAGCGAGACCCTAGTTTTTTAGTGATTTCCGGGTTTTGCTCAACTAATGAAAACGTAAATCCTTCAAGATCATTAAAGTCCAGAAAGCTATTATTTTTCTTTGCCTCCTGGTAGCTATCTATACATCGCAAAGTAATTTGAGCAAGGTGGGGTAAAACCTTTCCAGCTTCCAGGTCAAAATCCGTTGGTAAAAGATCCAAATTTCCTGCCGGGATTATTTTTTCCAGCCTATCCTTTATTGCCCGCAGGATTTTTTTTGCTTCCTGGTGTTCTTTTTCAAATTCCCCCCAGTTCCCCCTGGTTCCTACCTGATTATGGCTTTTCATTGTAAAATAATCTCCCTGGGAATTAATAAACAATCCAACCAAATCCCGGAAAATTATTGCTTCCTCCCAAAAATCCATCGCCTTGTCTTTCTTTTTCAAGGACATATAAATATCGAAAAGCTTCCCCAGAAAGGAAATTCCTTTATCTTCAGGAGGAATATCCAGGTCTACAAAACCCCGGACTGGCTCCAATAGTTCCAAGATTTGATCCCGGGATAAAATAGAAAGATTCTTTTTTCCAAACCACCTATTTAAAAACTCCGCGGGGGATAGAGCCTTGTAAGTTTTAAAAGTATCCTGAATTTCATACCTGTTTTCAACCAGTTCTACAAGAGTTTTTTCCAGCTGACCCCTGTTCCAGATTAATAGCAACAATTTTAGCCCTTCATCCTTAACCCGGGAGAGGTGGTTAATTTCCTTTTCAACAGTTTCCATTAAAAGCTGTCTTTGATCAAATCCTTCAATAACCTTAAATTCTGGGTCTATCCCGCTTTCCAGAGGATAGTCCTGTAAAACCCGGGCACAAAAAGAATGAAAGGTGGAAATCTGATTGTCCAGAAAATTCTCTGAGAAAATTTCCCAATTTCCCCCGATTTTTTCTTCAATTTCTCCTTGAATTCGATCGCTCATTTCTCCAGCGGCTTTTTCAGTAAAGGTTACAACCAGCACATTCCCGGGATTTATTGGATTCCCCTGATTAAATGACTCTTCAATAATTTTTAAATACCTTTCTGTTAGAACCCTGGTTTTACCGGAGCCAGCTCCGGCAAGAACCAGCAAATTCTTATCGATATCAAGGGCTTGTTTTTGCTCACTGGTTAAACTCAATTTTTCAGTCAAGGAAATCCTCCTCCCCCTGATGGCCTGTTCTTCTACAAACTGTTCGAAAAGAACAATAATCACACTTTGCATCTTCTCGGGACCAGTTTGTTGGCTTGAAATCCCCTTCATCGAGTCCTTTTTTTATTTTTATTAAAACTTCCTCATATTTTTTTTGTAATTCAGGGTCTTTAAGGGAAATTACACTTGCCTTATGGAATGAATTCCCAAGATTGTCTCCGATTAAGGGCTTTAAAGCAGGTTTTTCCCGATGTCTTAGCTGGTAATAACCTCCTAAAACATCCTTCCCCTCCAGGTCGGGATGGTTCTTTAAGGCAAGGACATAAAGAGGTAACTGGAGGTTTTTGAAGGCCCTGATTTCCTTCCCCTGAGGCACCCCTCCAGTTTTGTAATCATATATCATAATTTCCTCTCCATTAAATTCATCAAGACGGTCCACCCTCCCGGTTAAATTAAAAGGCCCCAGAGATGGATTTTGACCTTTCCTTTCCAGCCCGGTTTCAAATTCCAGGGGCGAAAACTCTTTTAATCGCTCTTTTTCGGCCTTTAAAAACCTGACAAAAACCCCTTCTGGCTTTTCATCACTGCCCAAACCTCTCAACCAGTTGTTATACTGGCCCTGGATAAAAAGATTCCTGCTAAGGTCAATTTCCTCTTCTTCCAGGACCGATAAAGCAATTTCTCTCAATTTAAAACAGGCTTTTAGAAAATCATCTCTGAGAAGATCAAACCCGCCTGTTTTCCCAAAGGTTTCTAAAATTT
>PUKG01000149.1 GCA_003550445.1 Halobacteroidaceae bacterium | reverse complement strand
GAAGAAAATGGTATTCCTGTAATAACCAACAGAGATCTTTCTCGTTATTACCACGATGACTTAAAATCCATGATAGAAAAGGCTGGAGAACTAAGAGACGAGGACTTGTTTATCCTTGATTTAAGGGGGAATACAGGGGGTTCAACAGAATATGTTAGAGGTTGGGTAAGAGAGTTAAGTTCAAAACCCGATTATGAGTATTGGGGATGGGGGGCAATTGACCTCCGGACACAGACATCCCATAGAATAAAGAAAAATACTGAACTTTTCCTTGGGTTTGATGGGGAGTGGGTAGATGAAAGATTTTACCCGACAGATAAAGGGTGGAGCGAAGTTTATTATCGTGAACCTCGACGAATAGAAAATGATGTTTTAATCTTTGTTCTCATTGACGAAAAAATAGCTTCTGCAGGGGAAGCATTTGTGCTGGCCTTGAGAGAAATGGAAAATGTGGTTTTTGTGGGGTCAAACACTGCGGGGGGGTTTAACATTGGAAACTACTCCTTTTTTAACCTTCCAAATTCGGGAGTTTTCTTCCAGATAGGAGTCTCCTTGTTTTTTCCGCCAGATCTTTCTGTAATTGAGGGGAAGGGACTTGCCCCCGATATCTGGGTTGCCCCCTCCACTGCTTTGGATAAGACCCTGGCTTTTATTGAAAGATACTTACGTTAAAAGACTTTTAAGCCTGGGGGAGAAAAAAGGGTTCCCCAAAAAACCTTTTTTGGAAAAAGGGGTAGGGTAAAAATAATAAAATACCCCTTTAAAAACAGGATTTATCCTGAACCGAGATTTTCTGATAAAAAGAATCTTTATTTTTCTAAAACTAAATCTATTTATTTTTCCATGCCCTTTTGCTATTAGAAGCTAAGACAGCAAATTACTTCAGCTTAACTCCCGGAAATTTCAAATAGTGATTATTTTCTTGAAAATATGGAAAAATATTATATAATATTGTTAATACAGGGGCTAGTCATTTAATGAAAAACTCAAATTTTTGAGAAAGAACAATTTTTTTATTAAGGGTACAGGTTTTTTTAATACTATTCCCATCAACTAATTTTTCCCTGTTTGCATTCTAAATTTTAATGTTGGGGGATAAACCATGGAACAGCATCCCAATTCGCTCCTTGATTATAGTGAGGAAATGATAAAAAAACTCTGGTCCAAGTCCTATAACACAGAAGGGAAACCGGACTGGTCCCATATTTTTCCCTATTACCATGAGGATATAGTTTTTCAGGATTCTATCCAGAAAATTGAGGGAATTGAAGAATTTAAAGAGATGTGCAAAAGGCTTACAAAACGTTCCAAGGAGTTGAAGATGCATATTCCTTCAATACTTAAGAAGGATAAAATAATTTTCATGGAATGGGAAATGACCATGATGTTTAAGAAATACCCCAGCTCTACGATTTACGGTTCAACCAGATTACTCCTGGGTGATGATGGCAGAATAATTAACCAGAGGGATTATTACGATCTCTGGGGAGATATTTTTGATAACATCCCCAGGTTTTGCAAACCATACAGAAGATTTATGAGGAAAAAGTTCGGTTAATTTTCCCATTGTTTGGTGCTTTTATTTTTTCTCCGCATCTTTAATTCTTTATTTTTGCAAAGAAGGGATTTTAAATGACCAAAAACAAAAGCAAGGTATTTAAATACTACAAACAATACAAATGGTCAAATGTATTTAAAATGCTTGAGAATAATAAATTATCTCCTGAAATTTGCAATCAGAGAGCTGAAAAGAAACTTGTGGTAATTACAGGGGCAACCTCGGGAATAGGAAGGGTTACCGCAAAAAAATATGCCTCCATGGGGGCAGATCTTTTGTGTATTAACCGAAACAGAGAAAAATCCGAGAATTTAAAAAAAGAAATAGAAAGTGAATTTAATATTGACTGTGAGTATATTATAGCGGATTTAAGTAGTCTTAAAGATATTTTCAATGCTGCCCAAAAGCTAAATGACCTGGATAGGCCCATTGATGTCCTTATACACAATGCAGGAGTTTATCTTACAAAAAAAGAAATTACTCCCGATAATCTTGAAAAAGTTTTTACTGTGCATTATTTATCCTCATTTATTATTAACTATTTACTCGCTGAAAAATTAAAAGCCCAGGATAAATGCAGGATTATTTTGGTTAATTCTGAAGCCCACAGGTTTGCAGTATGGGGATTAAGGCTTGATGACCTTAACTGGGAGAAAAGAAGATATAAAGGATTAAAAAGTTATGGATCTGCTAAATTAGCCCAACTCCAATCGATGATTGTATTCAATGAAATATTTGACAATACAGGAGTTATCATAAATTCAATGCATCCGGGAGCTGTTAAAACCCAAACGGGCCAGGACAATGGACCGATTTACCAGTGGTTTAAAACAAGGTTTTTGGATAAAAAGTTAAAATCTGCTGAAATATCAGCGGAAGCTCTGTATTATTTAGGTGTATCAAAAGAGGTGGAGAACATTAATGGGAAATTTTTTAATCTAACGACAATTGAAGAACCAACCCCTCCCGCTGGGGATAAAGAAGCAGCTTACGAGCTATGGGATAAAAGTCTGGAGCTAGCAGGCTTACCCGGGGAAAAGGATAATATCAAAACTTACGACAATATTGTTGTAGGGGGAGGAATGGCGGGATTAACCTCCGCAATCTATCTTGCCAAAGCGGGAAGAAAAGTGCTTTTGGTGGAGAAGAATAATGAGTGCGGAGGGTTGGTTAATTCGTTTAAAAGAAATGGATTCCACTTTGATGCTGGTGTCCGGGCTCTGGAGGATGCGGGGATTATTAAACCCATGCTAAAGGACCTGGGGATTGATATAGAATTTGTTAAAAGCCCCGTTTCAGTAGGTCTGGAAAAAGAGGTCCTGAAAATAACTGACTTAAATAGCCTGGAAGATTACCGAAAAATGCTGGAAAAGTTTTATCCTGAAAGCAAGGATGAAATAGATAGTTTAATTAAATCCATAAAAAAAATAATGAAACATATGGATGTTCTATATGGTATTGAGAACCCTCTTTTCAAAGATATAAAAAGGGATAAGAAATTCTTATTTAAAGTTCTTTTACCCTGGATGCCAAAATTTTTATTTACTATTGGAAAAATCAATAAAATGAACACACCTGTTGAAGATTACCTGGAAAATTTTATTAAAGACCGATCTCTTTTAGATATAATTACCCAACATTTCTTTAAAAACACTCCCACCTTTTTTGCATTAAGTTATTTTTCTTTATACCTGGATTATTTTTATCCCAAACAGGGTGTGGGGAAACTGGCTGAAGCTCTTACCAACAAATTTCTTGAACTTGGTGGGGAATTAAAAACCAACACAACCATAAACAGGGTTATGGCCAAAGATTTAAGGGTGGCAGATCAAAATAATAACCTTTACAATTATAAACAATTGGTTTGGGCAGG
>PUKG01000172.1 GCA_003550445.1 Halobacteroidaceae bacterium | reverse complement strand
TTTTTAGTTCTGCAAGTGCTTCTGCCTCAGTCATGGGGGTTTTGTAAGGGCGGCCATTGGTCATAACATCAAAAGCATCTATTATAGCTATAATCCTTGCCAGAAGGGGAATGTTCTGGCCATTCAATCCTCTGGGATAGCCTTCACCATTCCAGTGTTCGTGGTGTGAAAGGATTTCCTCGGCAATGTGGGCAAATTCTCCAGTGGAAATTGCCAGCCTGTACCCTATTTCCGGGTGTTTTTTAACAATTTCCCATTCTTCAGCATTTAATTTATCGGGTTTCCTGAGAATATCTTCTCCGATGGAAATTTTCCCGATATCATGGAGGCTAACAAGCAGCAATAACCTGTCCAGTTCCGCCTGAGGTAGTTTAATTCTTTCCCCAAGATCCAGAGCCAGTTTCTGCATCCGGACAGCATGCTCTTCGGTCTCGTCGCTTTTTAAGCCAAGGGTTTTTAATATTGCTGAAAGGACCAGGCTTCTAACACTCCTGCTTTCTGCAAGCTTTCTTTGGTACATTTCGTCCTCAGCTTCCTTCAAAACTTCCTCAAGATCTTTATCATTTTTCCCCTTGCAGCTTACCCCCATAGAAATGGAAAGGGGTACTCCTTCAATTTTTTCTCCTCTGCAAGCTTCCCTTAACTTCACTGCCAATTCTTCGGCTTCCTCCTTTGGGGTTTTGGGAAGAAAAAACATGAACTCATCTCCCCCCCATCGAGATAGATAATCTTTGGGAGGACAGCAATTTTTCATTAACTCTGCTGCCCTTTTTAGCAATCGGTCTCCTACTTTATGTCCATATGCATCATTTATCATTTTCAGGCCATTAATATCAGCCATGACAACACTAATTGGAAGCTGATTGCTTTCATCTAATTCTTTCATTTTCTCTTCCAGGTAGGCCCGATTGTTTAAGCCGGTTAATGAATCGTGGAAACTCAAGAAGTTCAACCGCTCTTCGTATACCTTCCTGCGGGTAATATCCAGGGCGGTAAAAGTGAGCCCCTGAGAAAGATCCTGGGGATTTAAATATGAGTAATTTAGGAGAACATCAATTAGTTCACCGGATTTTGTCTTCCAGGTAGTTTCAAGGTGGGCCTTCCCTTTTTCTTCCAGCTGTTTTTGTTTTTCCTTACCAACTCTTTCATATTCTTCCCGGGTAGCATAGAGAAAACCGAAGTTTCTTCCCAGCATTTCCCTTAGAGGGTACCCGGTTATTTTAACAAGGTGCCCATTGGCTTCCTGTAATTTTCGATCTTTGTCAACTCCTATCCCTATTGGGGCTGTTTGCAAAATACTTTGCAGCTTTGCCTCCCTTTCCCGGAGGGCTTTCTCCGCTGATCTCCGTGAACTTATATCTTCCACAATCCCCATTGCCCCAATTATTTTATCTCCGGGGGACAGCAAAGGGGCCAAAAGGGCCCGGAAAGAAACGTCCCGGTTTCTTCTCCGGGAAAAATAACTCCCTTCAAAAGTTTTAATTTTTCCTTTTTCAATCTTTGGAACCTTTATATCCCCCATTTGAGATGGAGGGTTATATATATTGAATCTTTTTTCATCTCCAAAATCCAGGGCAAAAATTTCCAGAAACTTTTCATTACAGGCAGTAATTTCACCATTTAAATTGAAGTGGAAAAGACCAATCGGAGCATGATTAAATAATAACCGGAACTTTTCTTCACTTTGTTTGAGGGCCTGTTCGGCTTTTTCTTTAGTCATTAGCAATTCCACGTGGCCAACAAACAACTCAATAATCTCGTAATCCTTAATTCCCCTGTCCCTGTCCATTACGATCATTACATTTGCCAGGGCTTTTCCTGGAGCAGCCATTTCTATTGCCCCAACCTGGCCAATCCCAAGGATTTTATCAAGGGGCCGGGCTAAGGCTTCTAATGGTGTTCCCGCAAGCTTTTCACTTAACCCGGAAAAAACTGTTAGATTCCCTCTTTTTAATCTCCTGACTCTTTCTGGAGGCGAAGGCCATTCTCTTCCCTTTACCAGGGAGCCAATGACTCGTTCGGCTTTTTTCAGCTCTCCCGATGAGCCGGAAACGGCGACTGTTTTAAACTTATCCTTTGTTTCATTATAAAGGCTTAAAAGGACAAACTTTGCTCCCGACAATTCCCGGATATTATCGGTAATTTTCTGGTAATTTAAACTATCTCCCGAATTTTTTATAAACTCTTCGGTGAGCTGCAAAAGGTTTTCCAGAGTTTCCTTTTCCTTGATAGTCTGGCCATTCCTTCTAACATAAATTTCAAAAATTCCCTTTTCTTTATCCAGCAAATTAATATCCAGGTATTTTCCTGGTCCGTTTTCAAATCCCGTTAATCCCTCATTGTTTCCATTTTTTAAGGATTCCAGGAGACCAATTAGCCAGGCCTTATCACCATTTTTTGTTTTTGCAAGTAAATCCGAGGCTTTTTTCCCTTCCAGTTCATTTGTCACTAAACCTACCTGCTCGGAAAAAACCCTGTTGGCATGAAGAAAAACAAAGTCCCTTACTTCTCTTTGATCATCATAAATAAACTGGCTGAGAGCATAACCCGGAAAACTGCTTTTCTTTGAGGGATGAAATTTTTTATTCACCATTAGGAACCCCTACCTTAAATAATTTGCCTGGAGCCTTTTTTCGGCCTTTAAAATACTTTTTTGCTTTGACAGGAAGCCCTCCCGGGCTTCCTGTCAAAGATCTATTTTATTACAAACTGATTTACTATTTCATCAAGCTGGTCAGCAAGTTCTTTGAGACCCTGGCCTGATGCAGAAAGTTCCTGGCTGGCAGATGCATTATCTGTGGCTACTTCAGTGAGGCTTTCCGTGGTTTTAATTACTTCGTCAATTGAAGCAGACTGTTCTTCAGAGGCTGCCGCAACATCCCTGGCCAGTTCGGCCATTTTTTCCACCATGTTCACCACTTCTTCGGTGCTGCTGGACTGTTCTTCAGTGGAGGCAGAAGCATCTTCAATTAACCCGGTTATTTTATCCACCGCTTCTTTTACCTGTTGGCTCTGTTCAATTTGAGCTTCCATTGCATTGGTAATTATCTCAATCCTTCTGGCAACAGCTTTTACAGCCTGGAATATTTCTTCGAAGGCCTCTCCTGCATCCTGCACTGATACTGTTCCCTTCTGGACTTTTTCGCTTCCTTCTTTGCTTGTTTCTACTGCATTTGCAACTTCTTTTTGAATTCCTTTTATCAGTTCGGAAATATCTCCCGTTGCTTCCTGGGACCGGTCAGCTAGATCGCTGATTGCAGAAGCAACCACTGCAAATCCTCTTCCGTGTTCTCCCGCCCTGGCTGCTTCTATTGAGGCATTAAGGGCAAGCAGGTTTGTTTGTTCCGCTATGTCATCAATGACTTCAACTATTTCACCAATTTTCCCGGCAGAATCTCCCAGGCCATCTACTACACCTGCCAGTTTCTGAACCGCTTCATT
>PUKG01000208.1 GCA_003550445.1 Halobacteroidaceae bacterium | reverse complement strand
GGCAGAAAACTGTGGTTCTCAGTGTATTGTTCTCAGTATTGATGCCGGTTTTTCGGATGATACCTGGTATGCTTTTACCCATGGAGGCAGAACCAATTCTGGGAAAAAGGCAATAGATTGGGCCCTGGAAGCCCAGGAACTGGGAGCAGGAGAAATTCTCCTTAATTCAATTGACCGGGATGGAACCCTTGATGGCTATGACCTGGAATTATTAGGGGAAATTTCCTCCCGGGTAAATATTCCCGTAATAGCCTCTGGAGGGGCAGGGAAACTGGAACACTTTGCCGAGGGAATTATTACCGGGGGTGCTGATGCGGTTTTAGTGGCCTCCTTACTCCATTACAAACAAACTTCAATTAAACTTATTAAGGAGTACCTAAAAACAAAGGGGGTTCCTGTTAGATGTTAATTCCTTCAATTGATTTAATGGATGGAAAAGCAGTTCAACTCCGACAGGGCCAAACTAAGGTCCTTGAACACAATGACCCAATATCTCTTGCAAAAAAATTTAACCGCCTGGGGGAAGTAGCCGTTATTGACCTTGATGCTGCTTTTGGAAAGGGAAATAACGGGGAAATTATACCCTCTTTATTTAAGGAAGCTCACTGCAGGATTGGAGGAGGCATCAGGACAATAGCAAGGGCAGAAGAATTGATCCGACTCGGAGCGGAAAAAATAATTATAGGTACAAGTGCTTTTAAAGATGGTGATATCAACCTGGAATTTTTAGAAAGTTTAAACCGGAAGGTTTTAAAAGAACAGATAATTATTGCTGTAGATATCCGTGAGGGCGAGGTTCAAAGCCACGGGTGGACAAAAGGTACTGGACTAAGCCTTGAAAAGGCCTTAACTCGTTTGCAGGATTTTGCAAATGAATTTCTGGTTACCTGTGTTGACCGGGAGGGGACTTTAACTGGCCCTGATATGGACTTATTTGAAAAAGCCTGCGAAATTGCTCCAGGGAAAATAACTGCTGCCGGCGGGATTTCTACCCTGGAAGAAGTCAGTGCTCTTGCAAGAAAAGAAGCTAACATTCAACTTGGAATGGCCTTATATACCGAGAAATTTTCCCTGGAGGATGCTTTTATTGCCTCCCTGAACTGGGAAAAGGGATTAATTCCTACAATAACAGAGGATGAGCTTGGACAGGTTTTAATGCTTGGTTATTTCAATAAAGAATCCCTGACCCAAACTCTTGAAACCAACCGAATGTGTTACTTTTCTCGTTCCCGAAATAAACTCTGGGAAAAAGGAGAAACCTCTGGGAATACCCAGGAGCTTATAACCCTTAGAAGTGATTGCGATGGCGACGCCCTTTTAGCAACAGTCAGACAAAAGGGTTCTGCATGTCATAAAAACACTTATTCCTGTTTCGGGTCCCGTACCTTTTCCCTGGAATATCTGGAAAAAATCATCAAGGAAAAAATCAAATCTTCTCCTCCGGGGTCTTATACCGCAAGCCTTGACGGGAAAAAGGTCCGGGACAAAATTATCGAAGAAAGCCAGGAAGTAATAACCTCCCCTAATGGGGCAAACCTCACCTGGGAAGCGGCTGATTTGCTGTACCACCTTCTGGTACTTTTGGCAAAAGAAAATATCTCCTGGGAAGAGGTAAAAAAAGAACTGGCCAGGAGGCATAAACCATGAAAATAATCAAAAAAGAAAAAATTTCTCCTTCTTTTTTTTCTTATCAGGAGGATCCTGATGCAATAATTGTTAAAGAAATCCTTGATGAAATAAAAACCGATGGGGATAAGGCAATAATAAAGTATACAGAAAAATTTGATCGAGTCCAGTTAACAAATTTTAAGGTAAACCCTGAAGAAATCCAAGAAGCAAAGAATAAGGTTAGCCTGGATTTTATTCATTCCTGCGAAAAAGCAATAAAAAACATCCGGCTCTTTGCCCAACAACAACTGGCTCAGGTCAGCGATTTTGAGGCAGAGGTTTCTCCTGGGGTTTTTGTTGGCCAGAGAGTCATCCCAATTCCCAGAGTTGGAGTTTATGTCCCCGGCGGCTCATTTCCCCTCGTTTCTTCATTGCTTATGGGAGCAATTCCCGCTTTAGTTGCAGGGGTAGAAAAAATTATTGTTTGCTCCCCCCCAACATTCAATGGGGCAATTCACCCTGCAATTCTAACGGCCGCAAACCTTTTGGGACTTGAAGAAATATATCGGGTTGGGGGAGTCCAGGCAATTGGAGCTATGGCTTACGGAACTGAAACCATTCCCCCGGTAGATAAAATTGTTGGTCCGGGAAACAGGTTTGTTACCCAGGCCAAAAAACATGTTTACGGGCAGGTGGGGATCGATCTTTTGGCAGGACCTACCGAAGTTTTAATAATTGCCGACGAATCTGGCAACCCCGAAATTATTGCTGCTGACCTAATTGCTCAGGCAGAACACGATCCAGAATCCATCGCAATACTTGTTACTGATTCCCTAAAACTGGGAAGAGAAGTAAAAAAAGAGGTTCAAAGCCAGTTAAAAGAACTTCCTACGGGAAAAATTGCTGAGAAAAGTTTAGGAAAAAACGGGCTTATTGTTTTGGTAGAAAATTTAGAGGATGCAGTGGAAATTGCCAACAAAAAAGCCCCGGAACACCTGGAACTCCAGGTAAAAGAACCAGAAAAAATTTGTGGTAATTTGAAAAATTTCGGTTCATTATTCATCGGTCACCTTACCTGCGAAGTTTTAGGGGATTACACAAGCGGCCTGAACCATACCCTCCCTACCAATACCACTGCCCGTTATTCTGGAGGACTTAACGTTTTAGATTTTGTTAAACTTCCCACAACTTTAAGGGTTTCTCAGCAGGGTTTCGATGAAATTGGCCCCCCTGCTGCAAAACTTGCCGAAATTGAAGGCCTTTGGGGTCATCAAAGGTCAATTTTACGAAGAAAATGATATGAGTATACCCAAAACCCCCAGGAACTTTTCTTCCTGGGGGTTTTTTCGGGGTAATTATTTCAAAACCATGTTAGCTGATTTTTCTTTCCTTAACCGCCCTAGCCCAGGTGGGCATTTAAAAGGCTCTTCATTCCCAGCATCTCTTTCCCCAGAAGTTCCTGGGTCAATTCATTTTCAATGTACTTTTTCTCTTTTTTGGATAAGGCATTAAAAACATATTCAACAATAATTTCTGTTTTTCCCTTTTCTTTTTCTGTTAACAATACAGAAAACCTCGAGATTAATAATCCTGGGGCAAAATGGACAAAAACTATTTTCTTTTTTTCCGGATCATAATCCGGTACAAACCAATAAGTGTCCTGATCATACTCCTGGGTAATGAATACACAGCATTCCTCTATAAGGCCTGAGTTTGAATAAATCCAGTCAAAAGTCCAACCAGGGATCCACTCCTTTTCTCTTACAGGGCACAAAAGGGGGAAAACCTCCTCCGGTACACCATTGATAAGCAATGAAAATTTTCTAGTTGCCTGGAAT
>PUKG01000018.1 GCA_003550445.1 Halobacteroidaceae bacterium | reverse complement strand
TGGCTTTTTCAAAACCTCTCCTCCCTCATTTTTTTAAATGCCTCTTTAATATAACAAATTCTGGGGGAGAAAAAATCACCCGAATGGGTAATTTTTTTAAAAATAATTTGAAATTTTAGGTGTTTCCCTCGTAAGCAAATATTGATCCTCCTCTTTTTTCACCAAATTTCTTGCCAGAGGAGACCAGCTTCTCCTTTTCTTCCCCTGAGAAATAATTTGCTTTCCGGATAGTCCCCCGGTTAAAAACATAACCCCAGCTCAAGGAAAAAACCGGAACCGGGGTTGTTTTTGGTTGCTAAAACCCTTTAAGGCTTTAAAATCAGAAGAAAAATAAACACAATCCTGGAAAATTATTTTCTTTTTCTCCCCCTATTCAGGGGGACTATTTTTACCTGGCCTGAGATTTCTTCCAGCTGATGGGGATTAATTCTCCCGGTTTTTTTCTCCAGGGCGTTGGAAATCCCGCAGGCCGTTGCGAAAACTGATGCTTTCTCTAAATTATAGCCTTTTAACAATCCATAAGCCCAACCAGCAAGCATGGCATCACCAGAACCAACGGGGTTCTCTGCTTTTATCGCCGGAACTTCAACCCGGAAAAATTCTTCCCGCCCCATAATAAGAGCCCCGTCACCACCCATGGAAAGGCAGACAACCTGGATCCCGGTTTTAATTAGATCCCGTAACCCTTCCTCAAGGTTTTCCTTTTTTCCTGTCCCCTTCCCCAATAAACTTTCCATTTCCTCCAGATTAGGCTTCAAAAGGTAGGGGGTTCCTTTCACCCCTTCAGCCAGGGGAGCACCACTGGAATCAAGTAAAACCCTGCAATGGGAATCACCAGCAATTTTAACCAGGTCCCGGTAAAAATCCTGGGGAACCCCCCGCGGCAGGCTTCCGGAAATGCAAATCAGTTCAGCTTTTTTGACCAGTTCTGAATAACCCTCTAAAAAACCCTTAATTTCCTCTTCCTTTACCCAGGGTCCGGGACCCAGGACCTCGGTCTGGGTTTCCTTTTCCAGGATTGCAATACAGGAACGGGTGGTTTCCTTAATTTCAATGAAAGAACTGGCCACTTTTTCCCGCTCCAGCTGTTCCTGGATAAATTCTCCGTTTTTCCCTCCCAAAAAACCCGTAGCAATAACAGGGACATCAAGTTGTTTTAAGACCCGGGTAACATTTAACCCTTTTCCTCCAGCGGTTTGCTGACTTTCCCTTGCCCGGAAAATCCCTCCCTGTTGAAACTTCTCTACTTCATAGCTAATATCCACGGAAGGGTTAAGGGTTACTGTAACAATCAACCTAACCCCTCCCTTCACTTCCACAGACTTTAATTTTTTCCGCAACAACCTTTTCCATACTTTTTTTCCCCGCCTCCATGTAGTGGCGGAGGTCATTTTCCTCAGGGTTTTCCTGGAAATAATTTTTAAGGCCGTCAGTAAAGGCTTCTTTAAGTTCTGTGGCAATATTTATTTTGCTGATTCCCCGCTTAATTGTCTCTTTAAGGTCGTTATCTGATAAACCGGAACCTCCATGGAGAACAAGGGGTATATCAACCAGATTGCTTATTTCCTCAAGGCGCTTAAAATCTAAGTTTGGTTTTCCTTTGAAAATACCGTGGACGGTTCCAATGGCTACAGCCAGGGAATCAACCCCGGTTTCCCGGACAAAACCCTTAGCTTCTCCAGGCTCAGTTAGGGTTCCTTTCTGCTCTCCCCTACCCACATTACCAAGTTCAGCTTCCACAACCGACCCATAGCCCCGGGCAAAAGAAACAACCTCTTTTACAATTTCAACATTTTCGGTATATGGGCTTCGGGAAGCATCTATCATTCCGGAAGAAAAACCGGCCTTAATATATTTTTTCAATTCCTCTTTATCCTGGAAATGGTCCAGGTGAAAAACAACAGGTATTTTATATCTTTCCCGGGCTTTTTCTGCCAGGGCAAGTAAAAAATCGTGGCCAAAGTAGTTAACTGTTGAAGGGGTAGTTGCCAGCATTACAGGAGATTGCATTCTTGCGGCGGTTTCCAGGACTACCTGCATTGTTTCCAGGTTATAAATATTAAAAGCTGGAACGGCAAATCCCTCTTTCCTTGCTTTTTGGAGGATTATTTTCCCTTTGTTTTCTCCCATTTTCCCTTCCCCCTCTTCCCATTGAAGTTTTCATTTCTCCGGAAGAAAAAATAGGGATCGAGGAGCAGCCTCCTCGACCCCTTCCCCGATAGTTTTTATCCCAGTCCAAAGAGCCTGGCAATTAACCAGATAAATATTCCCGGAACTATTGCATCGGGGACTGTAAAGCCAAGACCGGAAGCACCAAGGGCACTCAGGTCACCAAATACCTCGAAGCGATAGGCGAAGCTGATTAAAAACCACCCAACAAAGCACCAGATGAATCCACCTGCAAAAGCTCCTCTTTTACCTCCGGTAGCATTACCAAAGATCGCTCCAGCACCGCTGGCAAAGAATGCTGCAATCATACTTGGTAGGGCAACGGGCCAGCCAATTAATGCCAAAATTGGTATTGCAATAAACTGGCCTACTGTTCCACCGATCAACCCAATTACCAGGGAGTTGGGAGCATATGGGAAGATTACCGGAACGTCAAGAGCAGGCTTGGCACCGGGAATTAGCCTTTCTCCGATACCTTTAAATGCAGGAACAATTTCTCCAATCAGCATTCGGACACCCTGGAGCAGGACCAGGACACCTGCGGTGAAGGTTAGGGCCTGGAAGAGGGCAAAGACAAACCAGCTCTGTCCATCACTGATTTCTTCAACAAAACCTTCAACGCCCACCTGGGCTAAGGCGAGGAAAGCTCCAACAAAGGAAACCAAAATCATTATGATTGAAATTGATATTGCCATATCCCGGAAGAAGTTAAGGCCTTCAGGGACTTTTAGTTTTTCTGCAGTATCCTCCGGGTCTCCTATAAGTTTACCAACCCAGGCTGCGAGCAGGTTAAGCAGGGTCTGCCCGTGGGCAAAACCAAATTCGTTTTGTCCGGTAATTTTCCGGATTACAGGTTGGGCAATTGCGGGAGCCACAGTCATGTAAATTCCGTCCACAATTGAAGCCCAGAATACAGTCCAGAATAAAGAAAGTCCAAATGAATGGAAAAGAATAGCGAATGCACCTGCGTGGATCCAGATCATGTGGCCGGTCAAATACAGGAACTTAAAGGGAGTGATCCTGGCCAGAAGGATATGAATGATGTAACCAAATAACATGGTCCAGGCAATGGCAGCACCAACCTGACCGACGTCAGCAGACTGCACAGCACCTACTACACCTTCATCAAAGGTAACAAAAGCCTGGAAATCCGGCAGAATAGGTGTAATCCCCTTTTCATACATCTGCTGAATTGGCTCAATAGCACCAATAACTCCACCAATACCAAGATTCATTATCAGGACACCAAGGACGGTTTTTACCGTCCCGATTACCACGGCCTGGGTCTTTTT
>PUKG01000030.1 GCA_003550445.1 Halobacteroidaceae bacterium | reverse complement strand
TCTTCTTTTTTTAAATTTTCAAGGAAATTTAAAGAGTTTGCGTTACTTGGTTTAATTTCTGATTGAACATCCTCTTCAGGGTCAACCCGAAAAACCCTTAAGGCTCCATCCTCTTCTATTTCATGGACGTCGCAAGCCCATTCCAGCCAATCAAGAAAACTCTGTCCCTGAGAAACCTCTTCGATTTCCCTGGGTTTTTCCCGAGACCCAACCAAAAAAAGGTACCTTTCCGCCCGAGTTGCCGCCACATAAAACAATCTTTTTTCCTCGGCTATTTGCTCGGCTTTCAATCTTTTCCCAATTAGCTTTCTCATAGAAGGAATTCCTCTTAACCCTGTTTGAGGATCAGTTACACCAAACCCCACTTCCAGGTTTCCGTTAATTTTTGCTCGGCGCACCGGATCTCCATGACCCCAATTAAATTGCCCTCCAAGATTTGCCAGAATTACACCCGGGAATTGCAATCCCTTGGCCTGATGAATACTCATTATTGCAATATCAGTTTCAACCTCGGTAACGGCCTCCCCTTCTTCAATTGGTGTTTCCAATTGTTGCTGCAAAAAATGGTTCAATTCTCCAATGGATTTCCCCTCCCGAGAAAACTTTCTTGCAAGTTCCAAAAACTTCTCCACATTTTTTGCCTTTTGTTGTTTTCTTTCCCCAAGATTTAGGAAAAGATAATACCTTCCTTCAAGTATTATTTTCTGGAGCAAATCTCCTATTGGAAAACGATCTTTGTAAAAAAGCCAGCGAGAAATTTGGTTTTTTACTTCCTCCCATTTTTTCCCTTTTGCGTTTTGAACCTTTTCATAGTATGTGGAGCCAGGAATTTGGGATAAATTATATATATCTCTATCACTTAACCCTACAAGCGGAGAACGCAATAACCCGATTAGCTCAATATCTCTTCTGGGATCCGAAAGGAAAAAAAGAAGATTACAAAGATCAAAAATTTCCTGTTGATTAAAAAAACCCCGACCCCTTACTGTGGTAAAGTTAATTCCTGCTTTTCTTAAAGTTTTTTCATAATGGTGAACCTGTACCATGCTTCTCAAAAGAATTGCCAGGCGGGGTTTCTTTGAACCTTCAGGTAAAAGAGGTAATAACTTTTGGGCTTTTTCTGCAACCAAATCAGCCTCTGCTGCCATCTTCTCCACTCTAGATCCCCCTTTATTCAGGATAAAAGCATCCACTCCTCCCGGGAGATCTTTTTTCTCATCGTCAGGTTCAAGCCGCTGAAAAGGAGCTTCAAACTCCTCACCACAATCCTGAAGGAGTTTAGAAAAAAATGAGTTGAAAAAATCAATTAATTTCCCGCATGAACGGAAATTTTTGCTGAAGACCACACTCGCCCCATGTTTCTCAAGTTCATCCTTTCCCTTGTTAAAAATAGTGACATCCCCACCCCGAAAAGAATAGATGGCCTGTTTAATATCCCCCACTAAAAAAAGGTTGCTTTTTTCCCCTTGTTGCCATATCCTTTTTATAATTTCCCATTGCCGAAAATTGGTATCCTGGAATTCATCAACCATTATGTATTTAAAGCGAGACCCTAGTTTTTTAGTGATTTCCTGGTTTTGCTCAACTAATGAAAACGTAAATCCTTCAAGATCATTAAAATCCAGGAAGCTATTATTTTTCTTTGCCTCCTGGTAGCTATCTATACATCGCAAAGTAATTTGAGCAAGGTGAGGTAAAACCTTTCCAGCTTCCAGGTCAAAATTCGTTGGTAAAAGGTCCAAATTTCCTGCCGGGATTATTTTTTCCAGCCTATCTTTTATCCCCCGCAGGGTTTTTTTGGCTTCCTGGTGTTCTTTTTCAAATTTCCCCCAGTTCCCCCTGGTTCCTACCTGATTATGGCTTTTCATTGTAAAATAATCTCCCTGGGAATTAATAAACAATCCCACCAAATCCCGGAAAATTATTGCTTCCTCCCAAAAATCCATCGCCTTGTTTTTATTTTCCAAGGACCTATAAATATCGAAAAGCTTCCCCAGAAGGGAAATTCCTTTATCTTCAGGAGGAATATCCAGGTCTACAAAATCCCGGACTGGTTCCAATAGCTCCAAGATTTGATCCCGGGATAAAATAGAAAGATTCTTTTTTCCAAACCACCTATTTAAAAACTCCGGGGGGGATAGAGCCTTGTAAGTTTTAAAAGTATCCTGAATTTCATACCTGTTTTCAACCAGTTCTACAAGAGTTTTTTCCATCTGACCCCTGTTCCAGATTAATAGCAACAATTTAAGCCCCTCATCCTTAACCCGGGAGAGCTGGTTAATTTCCGTTTCAACAGTTTCCATTAGAAGCTGTCTTTGATCAAATCCTTCAATAACCTTAAATTCTGGGTCTATCCCGCTTTCCAGAGGGTAGTCCTGTAAAACCCGGGCGCAAAAAGAATGAAAGGTGGAAATCTGATTGTCCAGAAAATTCTCTGAGAAAATTTCCCAATTTCCCCCAATTTTTTCTTCAATTTCTCCTTGAATTCGATCGCTCATTTCTCCAGCGGCTTTTTCAGTAAAGGTTACAACCAGCACATTCCCGGGATTTATTGGATTCCCTTGATTAATTGACTCTTCAATAATTTTTAAATACCTTTCTGTTAGAACCCTGGTTTTACCTGAACCCGCCCCGGAAAGCACCAGCAAATTCTTATCAATATCAAGAGCTTGTTTTTGCTCACTGGTTAAACTCAATTTTTCAGTCAAGGAAATTCTCCTCCCCCTGATGGCCTGTTCTTCTACAAACTGTTCGAAAAGAACAATAATCACACTTTGCATCTTCTCGGGACCAGTTTGTGGGTTTAAAATCCCCTTCATCGAGTCCTTTTTTTATTTTTATTAAAACTTCCTCATATTTTTTTTGTATTTCAGGGTCTTTAAGGGAAATTACACTTGTCTTATGAAATGAATTCCCAAGATTGTCTCCGATTAAGGGCTTTAAAGCAGGTTTTTCCCGATGTCTTAGCTGGTAATAACCTCCTAAAACATCCTTCCCCTCCAGGTGGGGATGGTTCTTGAGGGCCAGGACATAAAGAGGTAACTGGAGGTTTTTGAAGGTCCTGATTTCTTTCCCCTGAGGTACCCCTCCAGTTTTGTAATCATATATCATAATTTCCTCTCCATTAAATTCATCAAGACGGTCCACCCTCCCGGTTAAATTAAAAGGTCCCAGAGATGGGTTCTGACCTTTCCTTTCCAGCCCGGTTTCAAATTCCCGAGGAGAAAACTCTTTTAATCGCTCTTTTTCGGCCTTTAAAAACCTGACAAAAACCCCTTCTGGCTTTTCATCACTGCCCAAACCTCTCAACCAGTTGTTATACTGGCCCTGAATAAAAAGATTTCTGCTGAGGTCAATTTCCTCTTCTTCCAGGACCGATAAAGCAATTTCTCTCAATTTAAAACAGGCTTTTAGAAAATCATCTCTGAGAAGATCAAACCCGCCTGTTTTCCCAAAGGTTTCTAAAATTT
>PUKG01000177.1 GCA_003550445.1 Halobacteroidaceae bacterium | reverse complement strand
TAAAATCAAAGGGTTTTGAGAGGCAGGAATCTTGCAAAGACGGGGGTTTTATGTTAATATGAGATTGAACAAAGGTAGTTGTCTGCCGTGTTCGTGATGGATAAATATTTTTGGCCAACACCAACACATTGGGAGCCTGGACTTCATCCGCGGCGTATAGGCCTCTTTGAGGAAATACAAAACGGATGAGAGGGCACCCACGTTGAAGATAGGGATCAAAAATATGTTCCACACGGCACGGCGGATTTTTTTGTTTAAAAATCCAAAACCCCGGATTGGAGGGATGTAAATGGATTTGTTTAGTGGGATAGATAATAAAAGTGAAAAACCCCTTGCTGACCGGATGCGGCCCCGGGATCTTGAGGAATTCGTGGGGCAGGAAAAAATTGTCGGGCCGGGACGACTTTTACGCCGGTCGATAGAAGCTGACAAAATTACATCCCTTATTTTTTATGGGCCCCCGGGAACGGGGAAGACTACCCTGGCCTATATTATCGCCAGAACGACAAAATCAGATTTTCAGCAAATTAATGCTGTTACCTCTGGAGTTAAAGAAATAAGAGAAATTATAAGAGTTGCCGCAGAAAAGAAAAAGTTCTACCAGAAAAAAACAATCCTTTTTATTGATGAAATTCACAGGTTTAACAAAAGTCAACAGGATGCCCTTTTGCCAGCAGTTGAAAAAGGAACAGTTGTTTTGATTGGTGCCACAACAGAAAATCCCTATTTTGAAGTCAACCCTCCCCTGGTTTCCCGTTCCAGGATTTTTGCTTTAGAAGCTTTAAATGAAGACCACATAA
Source organism: Halobacteroidaceae bacterium (assembly GCA_003550445.1). Taxonomy (GTDB): domain Bacteria; phylum Bacillota; class Halanaerobiia; order B1SED10-174; family B1SED10-174; genus T1SED10-26. The sequence goes on along the minus strand of PUKG01000177.1, from coordinate 2,676 downwards.
AAAAGATAATTAAAGATGCTATTAAGGATAAAGAACGGGGACTTGGAGTGGATAACGTTGATATTTCTGAAGATGCTTTATCCCATCTTGCCCGGGTAGCCCAGGGGGATGCCCGGTCAGCCTTAAACGCTCTTGAACTTGCTGTCCTTACAACACCGAAAAAAGAAGGGAAAATAAAAATTGACCTTGAGGTTGCCGAGGAGTCGATTCAAAAAAAGGCAATTGTTTACGATAAAGATGGTGACAACCACTACGATACAATTTCTGCTTATATCAAAAGCATAAGAGGTTCTGACCCGGATGCTGCTCTTTACTGGTTGGCAAAAATGTTGTATGCAGGAGAAGATCCAAAATTTATCTGCCGAAGATTGATTATTCATGCAGCTGAGGATATTGGTCTTGCCGATCCTCAGGCCCTGCAAATTGCTGTCGCAACTGCCCATGCCGTAGAGCGGGTGGGGCTTCCAGAAGGTAGAATACCCCTTGCAGAAGCAACAGTTTACCTTGCTACAGCTCCTAAAAGCAATGCAGTATATAAAGCTATTTCTGCAGCCCAGGAAAAACTTGCCGGTGATAGGGTTAGAAATGTTCCTGTCCATCTAAAGGATGCCTCATATAAGGGAGCGGAAAAACTCGGCCACGGTAAGGGATACAAGTACCCCCATGATTATCCCGGAGCTCATGTTAAACAGGATTATCTCCCACCAGGCTTGGAAGGAAACCGTTTTTATTACCCAACTGAAATGGGCCTGGAAAAGGAAATTAAAGAGCGCTTGGAAACTTGGAAAAACCAAAAGGATGAAAAATAGTGGAAAAGATTACCTGTCCAGCCGGGAAAATTAGATTTCAACAAAAAATTAAGGGGAGTAAATTTATTGGTTCAGTGGCTCCTGCATATTCTTTAGAAGAAGTAGAAGATTTCCGGGAAAAAATCAAAAAAGAATTCTGGGATGCTACACATAATGTTTTTGCTTATGTAATTGGGATGGGGGAAAATATTGAAGAGAAATCCTATGATGATGGAGAACCCTCTGGATCATCAGGCCCACCAGTTTTACAAGCCATTAAAGGGGCAAATCTTTCCAATACTATTGTTGTGGTTACCAGGTATTTCGGCGGAACAAAGCTGGGTATTGGGGGGTTAATTAGAGCTTATGGGGACACAGCTGCCCGGTCTTTAGAGCTGGTTCCTCGCAAAGAACTTAAACTGATGGCTCATGTTGTTTTAAAAATTCCTTACGAATTTATTGGAAATATTACCGGTTTTTTAGAAAAAGAAGGTATTGGAATTGAAACAATTGATTATGACAATAATGGAGGTTTGATTTTTTTCTGGCTTGAACCAGCTTTAGTCCAGCAAATTAAACCCAAATTCCAGGAACTCGGGCGCGGGGAATGTAGACTGGAAATTTTAAAAAATGTTTACCGGGCTTGTTGACAACCCCGGTTTTTTTTGTTAAGATAAAGCCGATAAAACCTATCAAAAAAGTCGGGATTAGGAGGGGAAAATGTTGAAACTTTCTACAAGGAGTAGATACGGGTTGCTTGCCATAATTGATATTGCAATGCATCAGGAAAAAGGACCTGTTCCCCTTCGAGAAGTTGCCCGCCGACAAAATCTTTCCGAAAATTATCTCGAGCACCTTGTTGGGTCAATGCGAAGAGCGGACTTAATCAAAAGTGTTCGGGGACCCTCCGGAGGTTATTTGTTGGCCAGGGCCCCGTTAAAGATTTCCCTAGGGGAAATTATTAGGGTCCTTGAAGGGCCAATTGCCCCTGTTGAATGCAGCCACCTTGACGATGAAAAATGTTTTTCGGGAACAGACTGTTTTATTAGGGGTTTTTGGGAAGACCTGAGGGTAGAAGTTAACAGGGTGTTCGATTCCAAAACCCTGGAAGATCTTATGGAAAGCGCCAAAAAATTTAATTCAATTTCCGGGTGTTTGCCTCAGGATTGAAAGGAGAGGATAACTTGAAACGAGTATACATGGATAACGGCGCAACGACAAGAACCCATCCAGAGGTTCTGAAAGCAATGGAACCATACTTTACAGAACAATATGGTAATCCTTCCAGCGTTCACGAATTTGGCAGGGAAGCACTAAAAGGAATAGAAGAAGCAAGAGAACAGGTTCAAAAACTAATTAATGCTCGGGACCCCCAGGAAATTATTTTTACCAGCGGGGGGACCGAATCGGATAACCTTGCAATAATTGGATTTGCTATGGGAAATAGGAAAAAAGGCAACCATATTATTACTTCTGCAATTGAACACCATGGAGTACTGCACACCTGTGAATATTTGGAAAAAGAACTTGGCTTTTCAGTAACTTATTTACCGGTAGATAAGTTTGGATTGGTTAGTGTTGAGGACTTTAAAAAAGCTTTACAAGAAGATACAATTCTTGCAACAATAATGATGGGTAATAATGAAATCGGGACTATTCAACCCATTAAAGAATTGGCTGAAGCAGCAAAAGAAAAAGGGGTGGTTTTTCACACTGACGCAGTTCAGGCGGTAGGGAATATGCCTGTAGATGTTCAGGAGCTGGATGTAGATATGCTGTCTCTTTCCGCCCACAAGTTCCATGGTCCCAAAGGGATTGGGGCCCTATACGTCCGAAAAGGAATAAAACTTCATCCCCATATGCATGGAGGAGCTCAGGAGAAAAAACG
>PUKG01000115.1 GCA_003550445.1 Halobacteroidaceae bacterium | reverse complement strand
TCTCCCCGGATAGACTTAATAATGCCAGGAGTCGATCTTCTTTTCATAAAAAATGCCTTCCTCCTAAAACTTCGTAAAAACCCCGTAAATCCCTGCAATCTGGAAAAAAAAGTAGCCCTGCAAAAAAAGCAGGGCCTCCGGGGTGGAATATATGTTATTGGGGTGTCTTATTTCTTTCTGCCTTCATTATATTAAGTAAGAAATTATTTGTCAAGTAAAAATTGAAGTTTTTAACCTCAACGAATTTTTATTTCAATAAATTTGTTTAATTATTAAAGAATTTTCTATATTTGGTTATAAAAGATAAGTTTTTTTATTTGGTTTTACTTTTTTAATTTTTTTTCATTGGCTCGCTTTAGAAAGCCTTCCCCGGGGACTATTACCCTGAAATGTTCACCACGACCTATTAATTCTTTTTCGTCTCCCGCTTCCAGTCGGAATTGAAGTCTTTGCCCATCTACACTTATTAATTCCGCTATTGCTTTTACCTCCATCCCAATGGGAGTTGGAGCAAGGTGCTGAATGTCGATCCGAATTCCAACGGTGGTTTTCCCCTCGGAGATTTTTCCCTCTAAGGCATTGGTTGCCGCCTTTTCCATCAGGGCAATCAGGGCAGGAGTGCCCAGGATTGAAAGACTTCCGCTTTCCAATTCTTTTGCAGTGTTTTTTTCACTTACCTTTAAACTTGCTTCCCCTCTTAAACCAGGTTTTATTTCCATTTTCTCCCTCCATTCTGTTTATTCCAGGAAAATCTTTATTTTTTCCCAGGCCTTTATTTTTTCTTCTATTCTTATGGTGTGGGCCGGACTGGTTGATGGTAGGAAAAAACATTTGATATTTCCGGGCAGATAGGTTTGGTTCTTTTGAAAAAGGTTGCCGGCTTTTTTCCCGTTAAAAACAATTGCCCTTAAATTGGGATAGGAAGGAAAGAATTCATCAAAATTATTTAACTCTCCCTCCCTTATTTCTGTATCCAGACTTCCCTTCCGTTTACAGGTTTTTAAAACATCCCAGAGACCAATACCCCGGGCAAGGGAAATTTCTATCTTTTTTTGGTATCCTTTTGGAGGCTCATTCCCAAACAGGGAAAAAATAATTTTCCAGAAATCATTTCGAGGGTGGGCGTAATATTCTTTTTTCTTAAGGGAAATTCTTCCCGGCATTGAACCCAGGACCAATACCCGGGAAAACTGGTTTATAACTGGAGCCAATCCCACCTGTTTTTCTGAGTTCAATTCTTCAAACCTCCCATCGGGCTATAGGGAAACGAAAACTAAGGATCTAAAGGGCCTGCTTTTTCCAGGGAATAATCAGGTTGGCCCAATTTTAAAATTTCTTCAAGAAAATCTGTTTTGGCCTCTGAATAACCTATCCTATCAAAGCCAAACTCCTCTGAATAACGTTTTTTAATTTCACCGTATTCTAGGGCTTTTTGCGGGTTATTGCGTAAAAATTCCCGTAAAAAGATATGCCTTTTCAATTCTTTGCTATCCTGGGGACAGACATATAGGTGATGGTCCCTCCAGGTCCTTCCTTTTCCGTCATTGGGGGTGAATTCGTTTTTTCTTGCAAAAGCCCACCTCTGAGGAATTCCCCTTTTCCCTTCCGGGGAATAGTCAAGGGTTCTTAGTTTTTCTGTAACTTCTTTTATCTTACTTTCATCAGAAATTACTATGTCAATATCTATAATGGGTTTTGCAGGGAGTCCTGGGACTGATGTACTGCCCACGTGTTCTACTGACAAACATAAATCTCCTAAGTGGTCTTTAATTATTTTTGCCAGCTTTTTAAATTCTTCTGGCCATCTTTTATCGTAAGGGACGATTTCAACTCTTTCATTTTTATTCAGGGGCATTTTTAAGTTCCTCTCTATTGATTATTTCCCCATTGTTCTCTTTTTCTAGGCGGGTTATAAACTGATCCAAAAATTCCATTCGCTCGTCAAAAATTTTTTTTGCCTGCTGGTAATTCAACCTGTTTCTCCATTTAACAAGCTGTTCTTGGTAAAACCCGCCGGCCCAGTACTCGAGAGTATCCTCAATGCTTTCTCCCCGGCGAAAACTGTAACCGAATTTTGCCCAGACCTCCAGGGTTCCCATGTGATCAAGGAGATCAGCATCTTGAATCAGTTTCACATAAAAAGGGTGCTTGTCTCCGTGGATAATAGTGTTGTGTTTGCTGATTATTTCCAGCACAACCTCCAGTTCTTTTTTTTCTAAATGATCTTTGAGGATTTCTCTCGCAAGGATTTCCCCGGACCAGGCATGGGGTTCTATTCCCTTCCCTATGTCATGGTAGAGCCCTGCTAGGTAAATCAAATCATCAAAAGAACCATTTTCCTCAATAAAAGGGCGGAGATTTCTGGCCAAAAGCCCCGTCCTTCGGCCGTGGTTAAAAATAAATCCCTTTTCCCTGCTGTTATGGGTTTGCCTTTTTCCCAAATATTTTCGAGCCATCTCCTCTAAATATTGGAAATCCATTTTTATCCCCCTAAACTTTATGGGAAAGAAATTCCCAGACCATCCGGTTAAATTCTTCTTTTTTTTCTTCAAATCCTCCGTGGCCCACACCTTCTAAAATAACCAGGTTGCTTTGTGGCAATTTTTCGGCCATTTCCTTCCCCAGTTCGGGGCAGGTAATCTGGTCATTTTCAGCGCAAATTACAAGGGAAGGTACTTTTATTTTTTCTAAACATTCCCAGCTGTCGTGTTCGAGACAGGCTTTTCCCTGGAAAATGAAACGCTGAAGGTTTGAAGGTTTCATAAAGCCTCCAAAAATGGAAATTAAACGGGCATATCTGCTGGCTTTGGGTTCCTGGAAGGTTTTCTTTGTTGAATCAATCAGGAGTTTTTTGTATTCATTATTCCTGGCCAAATCAATCCAGTTATCAATTATTTCCAGGCCTTTCTCATCCAGTTGGGGAACTGTTACGGCCAGAACGATTTTTTCAACGCTATCTGAAAAATCAGAGGCCAGAAACTGCCCGATCATTCCTCCCATGGAAAGGCCCAGAACATTATAGGTAGAAAAATCAAGGTGCTCCATCAGGGCGGCGTATTCAGCTGCCATTGTTTTCGTACTTGAATTTCCGGGAACGGGTTCGGGTCGGCTGGCAATTACAATCCGAGCGTTTTTACCGTAGGCTCTATATAAAAAATACAGCTGCAGGGCACTTTTCCCCACTGTAGTCAATCCATCTCCAAGACCTGGAATAATAAGGAGAGGAAATCCTCTACCAAAAGTTATATATTCCATTTTTCCGTTTGATATTGGGAATTTTCCCTTTTCATATAACTTCATTATTAGTTTTCTCCTCCCTACAATTATTATCGGAAACTTTTTTACTCATTAAAATTTTCAGGTCTCCCCGTCTGTCAATATGGCATCCTATTATATCAAACCCAAAGGAAAGATTGAGCATTAGCATGCCCCTCCAGCGGTTTTGGGTTTTGGTAACAACTTCTAAAAAACCATTTTTTCTGC
>PUKG01000055.1 GCA_003550445.1 Halobacteroidaceae bacterium | reverse complement strand
GAAGGTTCATAATTCCAGCTGCCTGAGAGTTATAGACTTCCTCAACATAGCCCAGCTCAATAAAATGATTTCCGGATCCTAAGGTTCCCAATTGATCTCCTCGGGAAAAGGCTTTTTTACTTACAGCGGCAGTATCAGCCAGAGGGAATGAACCTTTTTCCTCTGTAGTGTCAAGGTCCGCCCAGCGTCCGTAACCTGCTTCAACAAGAGCTCTGGCCCCTTTTGTAAAAATTTTTTTGTTTATTGAAGCCATTTCGGATTTATACGGGGTGGATTTTCCCAGACCAACTGGAATCCTTGAGAGAATATTATCCATTATTGAGCGTATTTGGTTTTGATCCAGATCCTTGTAATTGATATTGGTCTGGAGGAGGCGAACCCCACAATTTATATCCATTCCAACTGCTCCTGCAGATACAAGCCCCTTCTCCCCATTCATTGCCATGATGCCTCCAATGGGAAGGCCAAATCCAGTGTGGACATCGGGCATTGCAAGGACTGGTCCTGCTAACCCGGGAAGGGAAGCAGCATCAGTTAATTGTTTTAAGCATTCAGTTTCCAGGTCCTTGGCAAGTTCAGGGGTAAGATAAAGGAAGCACTCGGTATTCATATCATTAATTCTGCTAATTTTAAACTTGTTTTTTCCAGCGGCTTCTAATTTGATAATAAACACCTCCTTCAGAACAATTATATATGATTGAAGGAATTTTCTCAAAGGGAAATAATTTTTTTTGAAGGAAAAATTTGGAAAAAATAGAAAATAATATAAAAAATATTGGGAGGGATAGATGGTGAAAAAAAATGGATTTACCCTGGTAGAATTGCTGGTTGTTATTTCCATCCTGGGTTTAATGGCCATGATAACCATCCCCAGGTTTGGAGGTTTCCGGGATAGGGCTGTTCAAACTGCTACCATTGCTGAGTTACAGGCTGTCAGGCAGGCGTGGAACTATTATGAAACCGAATTTGGGGAGGGTTCTTTAAACTCACCGGATGATCTTAATGTTTTCCTTGGTGAAGACCTGGTAGGCAATGTTTTTCTTGATCGATATGAGTTGAATCTGACAAATGGTAACGGATCCAGGATAACTGCAGAAGTTATTGAAGATGATGAGGGAGAAGGAGAACAGGAAAGAAAAAGAAAGGATGCGTTAATCTTCCTGGATAGAATAGAGTTTGATTAAAAAAAGATTTACCGCCCACCTACCAGGGGCGGTTTTTTTGTTTAGTAACAAGAAAATTTGGCGAAAACCATTGAAAAAAAACAGAAATATTCCGTTAATTATAGGGGGAGGTGTTTTGTTTGCCACTTTTATATGTTTTTCCTTTAATTATTTCTATTTTGTTTTTGTTTATCAGCCTCCCTCCTGGGATTGTAGCTGCTGTGTTTATAATTAACTTAATCATAAGCTTTGCAACAGGTTTCATTATCAGAGGATCCCTGTTTTTTTGGTTTTCCTTTTTATTGTTCGTTTCTATTAATGGGTTAACGCCGGTATTTGGGGTTTTATTATTATTATTTGGCCTTTTTTCTTTTTTCGTTCCCCGGGTGGTAATTTTTTTCCTGGAAAAATTTCTAAAAAAAATCCTTCCCGAAAGTATCAGGTTTGGTTTCCTTAACTCTGAGAATAGTTTTATTTCCGGAGACGAAATTTTCCAAGATCTTAAAGAACCAAATGAACCAGGCGAGGGAGCCGAGAAGAACAATTTAATTGTTTGGAAAAAAAATAACACTGGAGAACCCTTTTGCTGGGGAATAGAGATAAAAGCCCTTCCCGGAGATCAGATAAAAATTGCCTTCGCCGAGGATAAAACCAAGAAGTGGCGATGGGAAAAAATGGTTGATGATGCAGATGATTTATTTTTCTCTCTGGATTCAAATGGGATAATTTTGGAATGTAATTTTTCAGGAGAAAAAGTTTTGGGTAAAGGAGAAAAAATAAAGGGGGAAAAGCTCAAATCCCTACTTGAACCGGAAATGGAAAAGAAATTTTCCAGGTATTTTTCTCGGGTAAAAACAAAAGGTAGTACCTCGAAGTTCATTTCTGGCCAGGGGGAGGAAGATAAAACGTACTGGGAGTGGAGATTAAAACCCATTTTTTTTGGGGAAGAAAAGGATTTCGAAATCAGGGTACAGGTTAGGGACATTACCAAATTGGCCAAAAATCAAAAAACTTTAAAAAATAAAGTCGCTCAACTAAAAGAACTTAACCAGGCCTTTTTGCAGAAAATAAAAGAAAAAAAAGAAACAGAAGAGAAACTGGCAGCAGAAAATGAAAGGCTTGATATTACCCTGAACAGTATTGGAGAAGGTGTTATAACCACTGATGAGAATGGAAGGGTTAGTAGGATTAATAGTGCTGCTGCAGATATTACCGGGTGGAGACCGGAAGAAGTTAAGGGGAGAAAATTAGAAGATTTTTATAGGGTTACGGAAAGGAAAGCTGTAGGTAATTCCAAAGAAAAAAGCACCCTTCTTTCAACAAAAAAGGGGAAGATGAAAGTAATAAGTGAAACTCGCTCTCCGATTAAGAATTTTCAGGGAAAAACCCTGGGGAAAGTCATAATCTTCCGCGATATAACCAGGAAAAAGCATGTTGAAGACCAGGTTATTGTTTCACAAAAGATGGAATCCATAGGGCAACTTGCTGCGGGAATTGCTCATGAAATAAACACACCGATGCAATACATTGGGGATAATTTAAGTTTTTTGCAAAAAGCTTTTTCTGCTATTGAAGAGTTTATTGAGGCTCCTGAAGGCCAGTTTGAGCAATTAAAGGAGGAAATTCCCAGGGCTTTAGAGGATGCAACTGTAGGGGCTCAAAGGGTTAACAGGTTGGTTCTTTCGATGAAAAATTTTGCCCACCCCGGGGATTCGGAAATAAAGCTGGGGAATATTAATAAGGGGATCGAGAGTACTCTCGAAATTGCCAAGAATGAGTGGAAGTATGCTGCCGAGGTTGAGCTTGACCTAGACCCAACCCTTCCGGGTATTGGCTGTATCATGGAAAAAATTAACCAGGTATTTTTAAATATGGTGGTTAATTCGGCCCAGGCAATCGTTGAAGCCCGGGAAAAAGGAATTATTGAAAAAGGAAAAATTAAAATTTCAACAAAAACTTTTGATGATTTTATCCAAATTACTATAGCAGATAATGGAATCGGTATTCCACCGGATTTAAAGAATAAAATTTTTGATCCATTTTTTACGACAAAAGATGTTGGCAAAGGAACGGGGCAGGGACTTACCATTGCCCATGATATTATTGTGAACAAACATAATGGGGAGTTATTTGTTGAATCGGAACCCAAAAAGGGGACAAAATTTATTATTAATTTGCCCCTGACAATCCCCACGGCCGGGGAGAGCTAAAGGAGGGAAAAGATGAAAAAAGAAAAAGTGTTGATTGTTGATGATGAACCCAGAATTCTGGAAGCCTTTAAAAGGCACCTGATGGATGAATTTTTTGTTTTGACCGCTAAAAGCGCTGAACAGGGAAACGAAATCTTAGCTGCAAATGAT
>PUKG01000132.1 GCA_003550445.1 Halobacteroidaceae bacterium | reverse complement strand
CTTTTCAAGACTAAATTCGTTAAATCTTTAAGAATCCCTTTGTGTTTTGAAGGAATTATTACCCCCCGAGGAGAACTTTTTCCCAAATGCGTATGGGGGGTGTTTTTGCTGGAAAGAAAAACGATAATTTTTGGGGTTCTTTTTCTTCTCTTTTTTTCCTTAACTATTGATGCCCAAGGGATTCCAGAAATTATTATTGATGATGGAGTTTATCGAGCAGGGGAAGGCTGGAGAATAGATCTTGAAGGTCTTCGGATAGGGTATTTAAGCGGGAGTCCCGAGGAGATTGGAATTCAACATGGGCTTTTAATGACCGACGACCCGGAAGAACTCCGGCAGAAAATGCTGGATAAGCAGCCATATGCTAACCCCGAGAATTTGAGAGAGAGGCTTATGGGGTTTTTCCTCAATACCTATGCTCGTTTTCAGTTTTACCCTGCTTTTTTAAGGCATACCCCCGAAGAGTACATCCAGGAAATGCGGGGGTTTGTTCTGGGGGCTTCTAGGGGAGAGGATAAGGATATTTACGATGTAATGATGGGTAATGCTGCCCAGGACCTTGAAATTGCAGCATGCTCAGCTTTTGCTGCCTGGGGAGAAGCAACCATAGATGGGGAACTTTACTTTGGAAGAAATCTGGATCACGGCGGAATGCTGGATCTGTCAAGATATCAACACCTGGCAATATATAATCCCGAAAGAGGTTATCGATTTGCGGTTCATAATTACCCTGCATTTGTGGGAACGATGAGTGGAATGAATGAAAAGGGCCTGGTTATTAGCTCCAATTATTCCATGGCCCTCAAGGAGGAGCTGGCCATAAACGGGCTCCCTTACATGTTTATGTTGCGCAATGTTTTACAGAATGCAGCCACGATTGATGAGGCGCTGGAAATAATAAAAAATACTCCCCGGACAATTGGGCTTACACTTCTACTTGCAGATGGGAAAACTCCCCAGGCTGTAGTTGTTGAGATAACTGCCAACCGGATGCAGGTAAGGACCCAGGAAGATTATATTTATGCTGCAAACCGCTTTTTGCACCCGGAGATGAAAAAGTACCAGGCTGGCGGATGGCTTTCTTCGGCTCTGAGGGAAAAACGCCTTCAGGAACTAATTACTGAAAAATTCTGGGGCCAGATTGATGTCCAGATTGCCAGGGATATCATGCGGGATAGATTCCCCCCAGAGGGCTATAACCAGGAAAATTTTGGGCAGGGTATTAATCATGAAGTGAACATGGCTTCTATGGTTATGGTTCCTTCCCGCGGTGAATTCTGGGTTGCGGCAGTAGATGATTCCGAAATACCTTTTGCCGCTGATTCTCATTTTGTGGGTGTTGATGCCAGGGCAATCTGGGAAACGGGAGAGCCACCTCGAAAGGAGTTAGGAATTCTTGAAGCCACCCCTCGGGAAGGTTACGAAAAATACTGGTTCAAAGCCCGGGAGGCAAACCTTCTTTTTGGACAGGGCAAAGGAGAAAAAGCTCTCGAACTTCTCCAGAAAGTTTTATCAGTTTATCCCCGAGCAGAAATGCCTTTACTGATGGCAGGTAGGGCTCTTATTCGAGAGGGAGAAATTGAAAAGGGGATGGAACACCTGGAGCGTTTTGCAGCTCTTGAGCTTCACAGTGAACCTTTCCATCTGATGGAAGGTTATTTCTGGCTTGCTGTGGTTTACGATCAGGTTGGGGAGAGGGAAAAAGCGGTAGAGTATTACAGGAAAAGCCTCCAGGTGGAGGTTGAGGATATGCCACCGGTGGAGGCCGGTTACCGTTACTTTGCTGAAAAGGGTATGGAAACGGCCCTGCAATTAACTCCCGAGGGGAGGGTATTTATTCCATGAAATATTTTATCCTAACAATTTTGTTTTTTTCCCTTTTGTGTTTTCCTGTCCTCGGGGCAGAGGCTTCTGAAGAATTAAAGATTGAAGAGATTCTTGTCCTGGGTTTAACCCGGACTGAAGAAAAAGTTGTTTTATCCCAACTTCCTTTTTCAGAAGGAGATTATTGGAAAGAGGAGTATCGGAGATGGACCCTCCGGAGACTGCAGCTCCTTGATTTTTTTGCTTACGATCCCCTTAAGGTTATTGTTGAACCCCTTGGGAACGAAAATTGCCGGGTTATTGTAAGGGTTGCAGACCCAGAAGTTTTATACAAAGAACCCATCGAGTTTGTTTTTACAAAAGGTATCGACCTTCTATTCAGACAATTCAACCTTTCCTTATTTAATCCCGGAGGAATGGGCAGCAATCTATATTTTCAAGGAGGTTGGGGAAATTACCAACACCTGGGAATTACAATTTCCAGTCCAATTGGGGCGGGAAAAGGTTCTGCTGGAGGAAAGATTTATTCCAACTCAACCGGTTTTTATGATGAAAGGGGTCTCGAGTTTAAGGGTGAATATAGGGGTTGGTTTTATCCATCGATTCGTTTAACGGGTGGTATCGATTATCGAACAGGGGAAATTAACGAAGAAAAACAGATTATTTTTCTGCCCCGAGGAGAACTTTATTACAATAACGAATTCAGGGGAGAGATAAAAGCTTCTCTTGGTGTTCCTTTTTCTGGAGAAGACCTCTTTTTCCGTCTTCAGGGCCAGGTTGTTAGAGAGTTTGGCCCCTTGGTGGGAGTTGCCCGTGGCGGTTTTATTTCGGGAGACAGTCCCCCCATTAATTATCAATATCGCTTGGGAGGTTATGGGACCATTCCTTTGAGGGGACAGCCGGTTGAACTTGCCCGGAATTATTTGCTGGGAACAGTAGAATATCACTTTCAGGCCGGGCAGTTTATCCCCATTATCTTTGTTGATGGGGGCTGGTACAGCCCCGGAGGAACAGAAGGGTTAATTACCCTGGGGGCGGGTATGGCCATGGAAATTCCACTCGGAGTAATCAGAGCAGATTTAGGCTGGGATCCGGTTCGGGGAACGACAAACTTTAATTTTGGTTTTGGGCACAGTTACAGGCCTCCTTTTTAAGACCTGGAAAATCAGGGCTCACATCGAGCCCTTTTTTATTTGCACAAAAAATAAATTTGTGTTATCATATGCATATCCATACCCCGTAGGGGTATAAGGAGGTGGGTAGATGAAGCACCGGGAACGCCAGGGAGAATTAAAAAAGAAGTTGATTGACAGGATGGAGAGGATCAACGGGCAGACCCGCGGAATCCTTAAGATGATTGAAGAAGACAGGTATTGTATTGATATTTTAATACAGATTGGCGCAGTAAAAGGGGCTCTTAACAAGGTTGCAATGCAGCTTTTTGAGGATCACAGCCAGCACTGCCTCGCTGATTCTATGGCCAGCGGAGGAGAAGAGCAAGAAAAGGCCGTTGAAGAATTGCTTACTGCATTAAAAAGAATGCTTTAAGATGGCCCCAAAATTCAAGTTGAGAAAAGGGTGTTGTGGATTTGTGGAAAACGCCTGCGGCGTTTACCACAAATCCACAACAGGGACTACTAATGCTAATGGAATACAAATATTCCTTTTATGGATTTTAACAATGATTAGTTGTGCATGATAGGTCTAAATATT
>PUKG01000126.1 GCA_003550445.1 Halobacteroidaceae bacterium | reverse complement strand
GGCAGGTTTTTGATGCAGAAGCTCATGAAATAATGACTTTTGGAGAAGCCCCACCCGACCCGGAACTTCCCATACCCGAGGAACATAAAGACCTTGTAATGCACACTGCCTTAAATATATTCGGCACCATTGTTATGTTCTCGGACCTTTTGCCCGGGGAACAGTTGGTTAAAGGGAATAATATAAGTCTTGTAATAATGCGGAAAGATGTGAATGAAATTAAAGATTTGTTTGAAAAATTAAAAGCAGGGGGCAAAGTCCAAATGGAACTCCAGGAAACCTTTTTCAGCAAATATTACGGTTCCCTTACAGATAGGTTTGGGGTAATCTGGCAGGTTATGCATGATGATAGTGATATGTAAGGATTTTTTACCCGGTGATTTCAATATCTCCGGGTAATTTATTTCATCATAAACAGGGATTAGGGGGTACAAATCCAATGAAAAGCCACTCATCTCCAATGATCTACCGTTTGAGGGAGATTCCAGAACTGGAAAATCTTATGGTGGAAGTAGAAGCAAGGGAGGGTAAATTAAACTGTAAAATTAATGGAAAGATCTCTCCCTTTCTACGATTTTTGATCAAGCGGTTTTTTTCATCTCATTCTTCACTTGGTACCCTGGCCAGTTTAAACGGAAGTAATATTTACTCCCTTTACTTCCCTCCTATTCCAAGCCCCGCTCACGAGCGTCTCTTCGAGTCTTTTTTATCCACCCACGTTTTTAAAAGGCCTAAACCAATGGCTGCTACCATTGGAATAACCAGCCAGTGTTTGTACCGTTGTCCTCACTGCAGTGCTGCCGGTCGCAGCACTGAAGAGCCTGATATGACGACGGAAGAACTGATGGAGGTTATTGAACAATGCCTGGAATTAGGGGTAAGTAATATTACTTTTACCGGTGGAGAACCCCTTCTCCGGTACGATCTCTCTACCCTGATCTCATCTGTGCCGGAAAAACTGGCGGTGTCTCAAGTATTTACAAATGCTGCAGCCCTTACCCCTGAACGTATAGAGGAAATAAAATCTGCGGGGATTTATGGGCTGCAGGTCAGCCTTGATTCACCAGAACCCGCGGAACACGACCATTTGCGTGGTTCAAACGGAGCATTTGCCGCAGTAGAAAAAGGCATTCTTGCCGCGCGCCGGGCGGGTTTGCTTGTTGGCATTTCTACATATGCTACCCGGCGTCGTGTTTATGAGGATCATTTTATGGAAAGAATGGCTGCTCTGGCGGCAGGTTGGGATGCCCAGGAGCTAACGGTTTTTGATGCCATAGAGACCGGTGAATTAATGGGAAAAAAGGATATAACAATCAACCAAAAATCCCGGAAGAAACTTCTTAAGCAGATGAGAGCAGTTAATCGCCGTTACAGGGGGAAAATGAGGACCGTTACTCAAAGCTGGACCAATAGCGGACGGGGATTTTCCAGGCTTATTGGTTGCCTGGCTGGCCATTTTCAGTTCCATATTACCTCGGGGGGTGAATTTACTCCCTGTGATTTTACTCCTCTGTCGATGGGCAACATCCGAGAGGAATCAATTACCGAACTCTGGCAGAAATTGCTATCTCACCCGGCTTACAGCCGCCGAACATTGAAATGCCGTATGCAGGACCCCGAGTTCCGAAGAAATTATATCGAAACCATCCCGCATGGTGCAGAGCTTCCTTACAGGCAAAAAATACAGGTCTGATTGAAAAATATGCCCCGGTTTACCCGTGGGCATCTCGGGAGAAAACCGGAGCAAAAGTAAAAAACTCTAAATTTAAATTGTCGATATGTTTTGTTTATTTTCCCCCGTCTGCGAGACAAAAGTACAAATTTGACAGTTCATTTTCTTTATATACCTCACATTTAGCACAGAGACAACCCTTCTCTTCTTTGATGCAATTGCTTTTACTGTAAGCGCAGAACATGGTTTCAGCCCAGGGTCTGTCTTCTTTAGGGTCTACTAGCAAAATGAGGTTTCCAGGCATGGCCATCACTTTGCAGGTAAAGGAGTAGGTTGGGCATTTTTTGCACAAACATTTTAAGATGTTTTCTCTTGTTTTCTCTACCTTTGACATATTCTAACCTCCCGTATAATTAATAAAAGCTCACAAATAATTTAAAATGAAATGTTTTGGGAAACCAAAACAATTGCCCGAACTCCCTCACCTCAAGTTGGTATTGCACGATGAAAGGTGAATGTTTTTTTGATTATTCCTCTCCTTTTTCTTCCCACAATCGGGTGCGTTCTTCAAAACTTACCTTTTTGTGCACCTGGTGAAGCATCCACACATAACCAAAGGGATCGCTAAAAATGGCATTTGATACACCGAAATCAGGCACTTCGGTAATGGGTTGCACTTCGGTACAGCCTTCATTAATTGCTTTGGAAAAAGTTTTTTGGATATCGGAGACCATAATGTTAAACCAGATCGATTTGGGTCCATCCAGCGCTGGAGCATTAAGGTTATATTTCGGATTTTCATCCAGCATGTGAAAATGTGTCCCGTAAAGGGAAAAGATTACCTCATTCTGGCCTTTGGGAAAGTCTGTAACCTCGATTCTTTCAATATCAAATACCTTTTCATACAGTTCAAGTGCTTTCAGGCTATCCTTTACAACCATATCAATCTCAACTCCAACCACTTTAAAGAACTCCCTTCTTTAAGTACTAATAAATTAAGGATCCAATCCCAATTTCCCTTTTCCTTCTATTCCCTTAAGGAATATGCGGACCTCCTGGTTAAAGGTTTCTGGGGCCTCCAGATTGCTGACATGGCCGGCATCTGAAATGGCAACCAGTTTTGCATCGGGGATAATAGAATGCATCTTTTTTACTATATGAAAGGGTAAGCGTTGATCTTCTTCGCCGTAAAGCAACATTGTGGGAACCTTGATTTCAGGTAAAATGCTATTCAGGTCTGCTTTATCATAAGCAGAGGCCATTGCTTTAAAGCGGGGGGGATAATCGGTCATAACTGCAATCATTTCTTCGACTACAATTTTTGAAACTGTCTTTGAGGAAATAGAAGGAACTAATTCTTCTTTTGGGTGAGGTTAATAATTCAAAGGTTATGGCAGGGGTGAAAGTTAAATCACCCGGCAATCCTAAAATGAATTTTGAGGTAATAGAAAAATGGAGACCCCTTCTTGGTGGAAATAATTTTTCAAAGATTCGTTAAGTCCCTAAACCAACTTTAATAAGATCTGTTACGCATGGCGCAACTTGTCGAAAAAACTGGCGATTTTTTTAGCCACCCGTTCAGGGGCTACTATGGGGGCCAGGTGCCCCAGGTCTTCAAACTCATGAATGGTGGCATTGGGGACGTGTTCAGAAACGTGAAGGACACTTGCGTGGAACCAGGAACGGGCTTTGGAGCGGGCTCCTTCAAGCAGAAGTACAGGGACGGAGATCTTTCCTAATATTGAGGGATCGGTTTCGCTCGGGCCCGAGTAATCATTACTCTGCTGAATCATCATCAAATCGGCTGGGACGCTTAAGCCCATGATCTCTAAAGCCCCAGCGGCTTCGATAGTAGCGATTTCCTCATCAT
>PUKG01000155.1 GCA_003550445.1 Halobacteroidaceae bacterium | reverse complement strand
TTCAAAAGCTGAAGATCTTCTTTTTTCTCTTGCTTTCCGCCTAAATCAGAAATTTCCATCCTTTCCTGGGCCATAAAATCAAAAACCCGTTTTATCTTGGCGGCCAGACCTGGAAAGGGCTCTCCCTGGGAAAAAAAATCTAAACTAATCCAGTTTTCTTCAATTACTCTTTCCATTATTAGTAGTTCCTGGGCAGGAGAAATTTTTTGGCTTTCTCCGCCTAGTTTTTGGTACTGATGCCATAAAAGCTCCGAAAGGGAAAAAACCCCCGGCCTATCCAGGTAATTCATTAATTGGTTTTTTACAAAATGAGCTTTTTTTTGGGTAGGGAAAATAATTAACATCTCAGGATATTTGGAAAGGTTTTCAACCAGTTCAAGAAGATTATTATACCCAATTACCTTGATAGACAAGAAAATCCCCCCTTTCTCTATATAATGCAGAAAACCCCACCTCAAAGTGGGGTTTGGTTTTTTTACCAGTCAAAACTTTCGTCATAAAACCCATTTTCCAACATCTCAATTAAAATCCTGGTTAAATGAGGATCAAACTGGGTTCCAGAGCACCTTTCCAGTTCCTCCAAAACCTCCTCTTTATTCATTGCTTTCCTGTAAATCCGGTCCGTGGTCATACAATCAAAAGCATCAGCCAGGGAAAGAATCCTTGCTTCAAAGGGAATATCCTCTCCTTTTTGTCCATCGGGGTACCCTTTCCCGTCATAACGTTCGTGGTGGTGGCGAATAATCCCCATTAAGTCATCCAGCATTTCAATATCTTCCAGTAATTTTTCGCCCCGGACTGGATGGGTTTTTATTTGGTCATACTCCTGGGCGGTAAGGCGGCCGGGTTTTAATAATATTGCTTCCGGGATCCCTAATTTACCCACATCGTGAAGTTTTGCAGCCTGAACTATTCGGGGGATTCGAATGGGAGAAAGCCCCGCTCTTCTCCCAATATCTTCAACGTACTTGGCAACTCGCTCTGAGTGGCCGCGGGTATAGGGGTCTTTGGTGTCAATAACCCGGGCAAAGCTTTCTATTACCTGGAAGAAACTGTTTATATGTTTGAAGCGGGCCTGGAGAACATCCCGAAATAAAAAAACCAGGGCAAATAAAATCAATATACCCGGGAGAGCGTGAGACTGGTAGACAATTATAAATATAACCGCTATTAAAGCAGAAATAAAAACCGTTCGGGTCCTTTCCAGGGCAAATAAAATAAAGTTGTTTCCCGAGGAAAGTTTTCCGTCAACCCAGAGACCGATCCACATAATCAAGTTATTTACCAGGGTATAAGAAAACCCTAAAGCCGCGATAACCCAAATATTTATCCACTCAAATTCAACATTGCTTAAAAACCTAAGCCAAAACGAACTAATTATTACCGAAACAAAAATTAAAGCCCTGTTAAGGAAAAAAATATAAACTGGAAAGCCCTTTTTAATTTGGTTGGGCTGAATTGTTCCTATGGCTGCTACCAATCCACCCCAAAATGGTCCGAGAAGGTACAAAGAGGGAATTATGATTGGTAAAGTTATTGAACTGTGCGTCCCTGCCCCACTTCCAACAGTGGTTCCAAAGGAAAGTAGTAGTAAAAGGGCAGTTAATAAAATAACCAAACCTAGTTCGTTTGGCGAAAGTCTGCTTTGATCTGTTCCAATAAAATAAAAAATAAAGCCTGCAGAAATTATGTAAATGGTTGTTACAAATATTGCCCATCCTCTGTCACGCACGGTTAATCCTCCAATCAGGATCTCAATGGCCGGGAGGTTTTTAAAAGGCTATTTGTTATCTGGCGCCAAACTGTGCAGAATCTCCACCCAGAGCAACCAGGGTAGAAAGGACTACATAAACCACAGTGGTGAAAAGAATGAAGAGTTTTTTCTTCATTATGTTAGCCTCCCTTCTAGTGTCTTTCCTGAAGGTCGGCTAAGCTCCTATGTTATGCTCCGCTCGTCCCGGCCATTGAGAAATCTAAATAACAAGTACAGTGTTCAATTTCCTGTTTAGGGCATGGAAAAAAGCTTTTGAAAGTGCCAGAGGCATATTTTCATCAATCAAACTTGCACCCACCAGGATTTCTTCACCCTGTTTCCATTTTAGCTGCAGGATAATGATAATAACCTTCTCCCGCATATTGGTTTCCTGCACATCGCGAATTTTAATTCGAAAGGGTGGTTTTATGAACATCTCAACAGCTTTGGTAAGAGCTTTTAAAACAATTTCCTGGGGTTCATCCATTTCATCCCCCTGATATTTATAGCTATACTCCTCCTGGCGAAATTTCAACTCAATTGTACAAACTGGTTCTCTTGGCCTTAGGTAAACACCTAAAATTTCAATTCTTTCAAGGGGATTTCCATCTTTCCTCTGTTCATTAACCTGGGCTATACTTATCTTTTTATGGTCAAAAGATGATCCTGTTTCAACCTGGAGTACAGTTTCAATATCTCGAACTAAACGTTTTGGATTGCGGGATTCATCAGAAAGAACATGGATTTCCTTTATTTCCCCGTCTTCTTCCTGGGTAATATTAACAGCTAAAACGCCCTCAAGCTGGGCAATTCGCTCCCTGAGTTTTTCCTGCAAAAAAGACCACCCTTCCCGCAGTTGCCTTGTTGACCTAAGATTCGCCAACCATTAACATAATTCCTTCCTATTTTACCCAAGAAAAACCTTTTCTTGAAAGGTTTGTCCGAATTCCAAGCTCCTTCCTTTTTTTGCAATTTTAAAAAAGCCTGCTCCACAAAGGCTTTTTGCCACCTTAGATCCTTTTTCTCACACGCAAACCAAGGATAAGCCAGAACAAAAAAAGTCCGGAAACAAGAATTAGAATATTTTCCGAGCCAACTCTGGCGATTAGTGGCATTGAAGCTGCAGTAAAAAGACCTCCACCTACGACAGGTTCAAACATTAATTGTTTATAACCAAAAGCAGAGATAGCCTCACTTTCATTTTGAGGGTCAGCCAGCCTGATTAGCAAAAGACCCGTTGCAGTCATCCCCATTGACTGTCCAAAGTCTCCAATCCCACGGGGAAACCAATAGTTTTTAATAAACCGGGGAGCAAAAATGGCAAACCCAAGGACATTCCAAATTATCCCCGAAACCGCTAGTAGTAAAAGCCCTTCCCAATAATCAGCAATAACCTGAAGACTCAAACTACCCAAGGAAGCAAGGATCAAAAAATCCAAAGAAACACCCTGAAGACGGTTAATTTGATTTCGGTCAATGGTTAGTTTCCCACTGAAAATTTTTCTGTAAACGATCTGGACAATTATTCCCCCAATCATTGCGAGCGGAAAAAGGGGAACAAACTCCATAATTCCCTCCACATTGAAAGGGATCAAAATTAAAGTTTCAAGACCTATTAAGCCCTGTAAAATAATATAACCTACGCCAATTCCGGCACCAATTAAAGCCAGGTGAAGTGATAAGGGTTCAATAGATTCTACCAGGGTTTTTTTCTCTTCTGGTTCCCGATCTTCAAACTCTGTGCAACTATCTTCTTCCTGCATTTTCTCAAGTTCGCCAGCCTGGGGTTTAATTAT
>PUKG01000247.1 GCA_003550445.1 Halobacteroidaceae bacterium | reverse complement strand
GTGCAATCAAAAAAAGAGGTGAAAAGATGGTTAAAAATGAGTATGGGAAACTAAAAAAGGTTTTACTTTCCCCTCCCGATTTTTTATGTATTGGTTCTCCCATTAATGTTATTGCTGAAAAATTTAACCAGGAAGGTGGGGTGGACAGGGAAAAGGCTATAGAAGAGCATCAACTTTTCAGTAGTTGCCTTGAAGAAAATGGTGTGGAAGTAATAAAAACGAAAACCTATAAAAGGTTTTCTTACCAGATAAATACTCGGGACCTTGGTGTTTCTACACCCAAAGGTATAATTTTTGGTCGTATGTTAAAGTCTGAAAGGTGGGGAGAACATCGGCCTGCTGAGGAAATCCTTCAGGAAAAAAGGATTCCGGTTTTCTTTAAAATGGACCGGGGATTATTTGAGGGCGGAGATTTCATGTTTCTTGATAGCGAAACAGCCCTTGTTGGAAAAAGCGATAGAACCGATGCCCTTGGGTTTAAAGTTCTGGAAACACTTCTCTATGATACTGGAATTAATTTAATAAATATTGAATTTCCCAGGGAATTTCTCCACCTTGATATGATTTGCAACGTTATTGCAGAAAAAACGGTAATTGCCTGCCCCGAAGCTCTACCACCTTCATTATTCCAGGTCTTCAGGCAAAAAAAATTGGCCGTAATTGAAATTACCAGAGAGGAAGTTTTCCAGCATTCCTGTAACCTCCTGAATATTGGGGAAGAAAAAATTATCAGCCATCCCGGTGCAGAAAGGGTAAACCAATTGTTAAAAAGCCTTGGTCTTGAAGTGTTGGAATTGCCTTTGCAAGAAGTCCGAAAAAGCGGCGGGGGTCCCCGCTGTATGTCTTTTCCAATTGAAAGAACTTAAAATATTAACTACTCCTGATTTGACCGCCAAAGTAGGAATATTCCCAGGCCAACCAGAGCAAGTGGCCAGAAAAACCGGGCAAAGGGGACCGGAATTAGATAACGGAGGAAGAGAGCAACACCAATAATTATCAGGATAAGGCCGATACCCTGCATTCCGGGTTCAGCTTGACTTTCCCTTTGGGCGTTTTCTCCTTCAGGGATAATAAGCCAGCCAATCAAGTAGGCAAAAATACCTGCTCCACCCAACAAAATTGAAAGTATCCAGATCAAGCGGATTAAAACCGGGTCTACCCCGAAGTACTCTGCTAACCCTCCCGCAATTCCTGCAATCATCCTGTTTTCTTGAGAACGATAAAGTTTTTTCAAGGGTATTCTCCTTTCTCATTTTCTCATTGAATATTTCGTCTAATAATAACCATTTCCTTCCTAAAAAAGGGAGGAGGGGAGAAAAGTTTAAAGAATTAATTAATTAGGGGGAATAAAGGACCCGAGGTAGTGGCAAGGAGTGAAAAAATGAAAAACAGGTTAAGCCGTTTCAGAATTATTGACGATGGGAAAAAGTTTAAAAGGGTATTTGACCTTGATGATCCCAAGCCCAAGGGGCTGCCCAATGGGATGATAAAAAATGAAGAACTTGAGGAAATAGAACCGGGTACATCCTTTACCCTGGGGGGAAAAAAGTTTTTTGTCCTCTCCTGCACACTTAAAGATTATATAATGGAATACCTTCATCGCAAAACTCAAATTATTTACCCAAAGGAAGCGGGATATATCCTTTTGAATCTGGATATTTTCCCCGGGAGAAAAGTTGGGGAGGCGGGTACGGGGTCAGGTGCTTTGACTGCTATTTTTTCCAGGGCCGTTGGTGAAAGAGGAGAGGTCTTTTCATTTGAAAAGAGAGATGATTTTACCGAGATAATTCAGAAAAACTTAGAAGTGTGTCGGGAATACGAAAATATAAAATTTTTTAATAGGCCCCTGCAGGAAGTTGATATTCCCAAGGATTTTGATGCTTTTTTCCTTGATATGAAATTCCCCTGGGAGGTCTTGCCAAAGGTAAATTCATCTCTTAAGCCTGGATGTCGATTAGGCCTACTTCTCCCAACAACAAATCAGGTTACCCGAATAATTTCAACTCTTCAGGCTTCAGGTTACTTTATTCACGAGGTGTCGGAAATTTTCAGAAGAAGCTATAAACTTAACGCTGAAAGGTTCAGGCCTGAAGATGTAATGACAGGCCATACTGGTTACCTTGTTTTTGCAAGTAAATTAAAAAAAACAGAGGAGGGATCCTAGTGGAGGAAAAAATTAACTGGATTCTCAAGAGAAGAAGTATCAGGAAATTTCTTGACAAACCTGTTGAAGAAGAGAAAATTGATCT
This sequence comes from Halobacteroidaceae bacterium, assembly GCA_003550445.1. Classification (GTDB taxonomy): domain Bacteria; phylum Bacillota; class Halanaerobiia; order B1SED10-174; family B1SED10-174; genus T1SED10-26. The sequence continues at coordinate 1,369 of PUKG01000247.1, read as the reverse complement.
TTTAATGAAGGCGGCCATGGCTGCTCCTTCAGCATCCAATCGACAACCCTGGCACTTTATTGTTGTAACTGAACGGGATAAGCTTGATCAGCTTTCGGAAATTCATCCCTATGCTAAAATGCTTAAGGAAGCAACCCTTTGTGTGGTTGTTTGTGGAGACCCTGAAGAAGCCACAAGTAAAAATTCTGGCCTTTCTTATTGGGTTCAGGATTGCTCTGCTGCAATGCAAAACCTTTTACTTGCTGTTACCAGCCTTGATCTTGGTGGAGTCTGGTTGGGAGTTCATCCCAACGAAGAAAGAGAGAAAATTATTAAGGATTTTCTGAAAATACCTAACCGAATTCGGCCTTTAGGCCTGGCGGCAATTGGATATCCCGATGAAGAAAAAGAAGCCAATACTCACTATAAAAAAGAAAGAGTCCATAGGGAAATTTTTGAAGGATAAGGGTGAGGTTAATGTTTTATCGAGAAGTTAACAACACTCGGATTGAACTGGTAAAAGGAGATATTACTTTACAGGAGGATGTTGAAGCTATTGTAAACGCTGCAAACGCTGAATTAATGCCTGGAGGAGGAGTGGCAGGAGCCATTCACAGGGCAGCAGGGCCTGAATTGGCTGATGAATGTAGAAACCTGGCTCCAATTGCTCCCGGGGAAGCCGTGATCACAGAAGGCTATAAACTACCCAATTCTTTTGTTATTCATTGTTTGGGGCCGGTTTATGGGGTTGATAAACCGGAGGAAGAGCTGCTGGCAAACTGTTACAGGAGGGCAATTCAATTAGCCCGGGAAAATAAAATCAAATCAATTGCTTTTCCCGCTATCTCAACTGGAGTATTTGGCTATCCAAAACTCGAAGCTGCAAAAGTGGCATTTAAGGCTGTTTTAGATGAGTTGGCTTTGTCTAAGGAGATTAATTTAATTCGGTTTGTCCTATTTGAGGAAAGAGATCTGGATATTTTCCAGAAGGTTTTTGAAGATTAGGTCGCCTTTGGCGGCCTTTTTTATTTATAGGAGAATTGGTTCATAACAGGAGAAGAAATATTTGAAAAAAAATTGTGAAAAAAACAAATTTTTCTTGGCAAATAAGCAAAAACTATGTTATTATTCAACAGGAGTAAATCAGTAACAGGGCAAAGGACTAATATGGGAGTGGTGTGGTGATTAGAAATATTATTTTTGATATAGGAGAGGTTCTTTTAAGCTTCCGGCCCATGGAATTTTTGCAGAGCAAATTTGGCCCAGGGGAAAAAGCAAGTATGCTGGAAACCATAATTTTCCGAAGTAAATACTGGCAACAACTGGATAGAGGAACAATTTCTGAACAGGAAGTCAAAACCAATTTAATTAATGATTTTCCCCATTACAG
>PUKG01000170.1 GCA_003550445.1 Halobacteroidaceae bacterium | reverse complement strand
TTATAGTTTCTTCCTTTCCAAATTTTCGAAACTTTTTCCAAAAGATTTTTTATTTTGTTGTTCGAACATCTTTATCGGTTGAGGAATTAATTTTCTGGCCAAAAAAATACGGTGGGTTTTGGAAAAGAAAACTCCACCGAACTTTTTTAAATCTCTTCATCCAGTATTGAAAGGAAAATATCCACAAGTTCCGGATCAAATTGTTTTCCAGCACACCTTTTAAACTCTTTAATAATTTCCTCCCGGGACATTGCCTTTTTATAAGGTCTTCCATTTGTCATTACCTCAAAAGCGTCAGCAATTGAGGTTATCCGGGCAAGCAGGGGTATTTTTTCTCCCTTTAAACCCCTTGGATAGCCGGAACCATCCCAATGTTCGTGGTGGGATAAAATCCCTTCAGCAACGTGGGAAAATTCATCTGTGGCCCGGGCAATCCGATAACCGGTTTCCGGGTGTTTTCTCATTATCTCCCATTCCTTGTCGGTAAGGGGTCCCTTTTTAGTAAGTAATCCTTCAGAAAGGTTAATTTTCCCAATATCATGCAGGGTGATTAAAAGGGTTAATCGGGCTAATTCGGAATCAGTAAGGCCCAGTTTTTCCCCTATTTTTCTAGCAATCTTCTGCATTCTCCGGGTGTGTTCCTCTGTTTCATAACTTTTGGTTGCCAGGGTTTTCAACAGAGTATTTAAAACTGCACTTCGATTGCTTTTGCTTTCTGATAATTTCTGTTTATACATATTATCCTCTGCTTCTTTAAGGGTTTCCTCCAAAGTTTTTTCTTTTTTCTCCTTTACAGAAACCCCCAGGGCAATGGAAACGGGGATATCTCGGATTTTTGTCTCGGCGCATTTCTTTCTGATTCTTTTCCCGATTATGATTGCCTCTTTTTCCCGGGTTTTGGGAAGCATTATTACAAACTCATCTCCCCCCCAGCGAGCAATTACATCTTCTTGCCGACAGGAATTTTTCAGTATATCTGCCACACCTTGCAAAAGTTCATCTCCAACCTGATGTCCATAAGTATCATTTACAAGTTTTAGGCCATTGAGGTCGATCATTATAATACTTATGGGTAATTGCCTCTGGGTGTTAAACCTTCTCATCTCTTCTTCTAAAAATGCCCGGTTATAAAGGTCGGTTAGTATATCATGGAAACTAATATAACGGATTTTCTCTTCTGTTTGTTTTTGCTCAACAAGGGTCCAGGCAATATCTGCAAAGTAAGATACAACCTGAACATCCTGGGAATTATAATCTTCAGGTTTATTTCCCACTCCCATTATTGCAACAATACGGTTCTGGCGGAAAATTGGAACAACAAGCTCCCTGGTTACTTCCGGATGACCCTCGGGCAATCCCTTCCGATGAGCGAGGGAAAGGTAATCATTATGAATCACCGGCTTCCTCTCTTTTATGCACTCAACCCAAACTCCAGCTTCCGAAACTCTATAACTCATCCCCTGTTTTTCGGGTATCTGGCAAAAGGTATCAAGAGTATTTGAAGACCAGGCTTTCAGTTCCAGTTCTTGCTCATCGGAACTCAAAAAGTGGAAAAAACCAATGGGGCTATTAACCAGTCCGCAAACCTCATCCAGGGCTTTTTGCAGCACTCTTTCTTCGGGATTAGACTGAGAATAGGTTAAAAGGTTTAACCTGGCCTGGATAAGGCTTTCAGCCCTTTTCCTTTCAGAAATATCCCAGCAAACACAGACTATTTCATTTTCATTGCCTTTTTGGACCTCTTTTTGTTGCTCAAAAATCCAGCGATAACTACCTTCTTTGTGTTTGAACCTATATTCAAAGGAACAGGATTTCTTCCCCCTGCACCTCTCGGGGAAAGATTTTTTAAAAATTTCTCTGTCCTCGGGATGCACCCTATTAACCCAGAGTTGAGGATCTTTCCTTAATTCTTGCGGAGAATATCCCAGAACATTTTTGGCATTTTCATTAATATAGGTAATTAGGGGTTTGTTATCCACAACTTCGAAACTGTAAATAACGGCCGGGGTATTAGAAAGGATTAAATCCTGTCTCTCTTCACTTTTTCGCAATGCTTCCCGGGCCTGGAATTCTTCAGTGATATCGGAAAAAACCATGATTACCCCAATTATCTTTCCGTTTAGGTCTTTAATTGGCGCAGCACTATCCGAAATATGCCTTACTCTCCCGTCCCGGGAGAAAATAGTTGTATCATTAGCCAGCCCCTCGACCTCACCGGTTTCAAGCACTTTTAAAACCGGATTGGGAACAGGTTCTCCCGTCCGGGCATTAAATATTTTAAATACCTCAGGAAGGGATTTCCCTTTAGCCTCTTCGGCATTCCAACCGGTTAATTCTTCTGCTTTGGGATTTAACCTGGTAATTAACCCTTTATTATCAGTAACAATTACCCCATCACCAATTGAATCTAGGGTTTTAGAAAGTTTTTCTTCGCTTTCCTGGAGGGCTTCCCTTCCCTTTATTTGTTCTGTAAGTCTTCCCAGGTGTTCTGCAATTGTTTCCAACATTAACTTCTCTTCGGGTAAAAAGAGGGTCCCCTCAGAGTCAGGTTTTTCTGAATACGAAATTTCAATTTCCCCGCACTCTTCATTAAAAACTTCAAAACCAATTTTTATGCTCCAGGGAGTTGGTTTGAAATTTTCAGTAGAAAATTCCTGTCCATCAAATTTTATCTGAGCTTCCGCCAAATCTGGAAATTGAAAAGCTCTGGGTAAGAAATCAGCGGTCTTTTCCAGTATTTTATCCATTTCTTTTTCTTTTCTGATCAGGCGGGAAAAGTTGTACAGTCCTCCAAGTTCTTTTATTCTTTCCTCTTTTTCATATTTATCTGTAATATCCCGAAGAATAATGGAAAAGTGTTCTTTACCTTCAGGGAAAATTATCACCTGGTAATAAGCGTTTAAGCCGTGGGAGAAAAACTCAGTTACAATAGTTTTTTGTTTTAATACAACCTCCCGGTATTCCTTCAGAAGATTTTGGGGAGAATTACCGGTTTTCTTTAAAACCTTTTCAACCTCTTCCCCGATTATCTTCTCTTTTTTTAAGTCAGTAAGCTTTTCAAAGGTAGAGTTGATTTCCTGGAAAATATATTTCTCAGGGTTTCCATTATCATCAAAAACAACCCTGTGCCTGGCAAACCCATCCGGCATTTTTTCCAGAATTAATTGTAACCTGTTTGTTTCTTTTTCCACGGTTTCTCCCCCTCCCTCTTTGCTTCCTATTCGAATTTCCCCAAAACCCTATAAAAACCCTTTTTTTCATTACTTTCCATTTCTTCTATATTATTGAGTTCTTACCTTTTTAAAAAACTCCCCAGAAAAAACCCGGGGTAAAAAATAAAAAAACCCGCCAAATTTCGCGGGAAAAATGGTGCGAAGGGGGGGACTCGAACCCCCAAGGGCAATGCCCACTAGATCCTAAGTCTAGCGTGTCTGCCAATTCCACCACCTTCGCAAAAAAATGGGGTGAGTGATGGGATTTGAACCCACGGCCTCAGGAGCCACAATCCTGCGCTCTAACCACCTGAGCTACACCCACCATAAAACTGGTGGAGGGAGAAGGATTTGAACCTTCGTAGGCGTGCGCCGGCAGATTTACAGTCTGCTCCCTTTGGCCACTCGGGCATCCCTCCACAAGATCCATACTCTATTATATACACTGGAACCCTTTTTGACAAGGGTGTTTAACTATTTGTTTTTAAACTGGGGTTTTCGTTTTTCCAAAAAAGCTGTCATCCCCTCAGTTTGATCCTCGGTAGTAAATAATTCGGCAAAAAGGGTTCTCTCTCTTTCCAGACCATTTTTAACATTTTCGTAGTTTTCATTTAGGATAATTTTTGCAGCCCGGAGAGCCTTTTTGCCCTTGGTAGCAAGTTCCAATATCTGTTTAAAACCTTCTTCCTGGAAATTTTCATCGGAAAGGACTGTGTTAACAAGACCAATTTCTTTAGCTTCTTTTGCTTTAAGGGCCTTTCCAGTCATAATTAATTCTTTGGCTTTGGCTTCACCCAGTAAAATTTTCAAAAAATAGGTTCCTCCAAAACCGGGGATTATTCCAAGGATAATTTCCGGTTGCCCAATCCTGGTTCCTTCCTTAATAATTCTTAAATCACAGGCCAGGGCAAGTTCACACCCTCCCCCAAGGGCAAAACCGTTTATCAAAGCCACAGTTGGCAGGGGCCACTGGTAGATTTTGTGGAAAACAACCTGCCCCGCCTGGGATAGTTTTTCTGCTTCAAGAGGGGTCATATCTTTCATGGCAGAAATATCTGCACCGGCCACAAAAGCTTTATCCCCTTCCCCGGTAATAACAAGAGTGGAGGGATCCTTCCCCTCTTCCTCCAGGGCCCTGTTTAATTCTTCTAACACTTCCAGGTTCAAAGCATTTAACTGTTCGGGACGATTAATTGTAATTAGGGTAAAGTTCTCTTTTTTTTCTACCTTGAGGTATTTAAACATTGAGTTTCCCTCCTCGGCAAGCTTATTAAACCTTCGGGGTTAATTTCCCATTCCCCCTTAAACTTAAACAACTGACGGTTCCAGAACCAATTCTCCTCGTTCAAAGCGTCCCAGATCCAGCTTATGAACCGGCATCGAAACTTCTTTACCAAGGATCATTTCTGCCATGACAACCCCTGTTATTGGAGCAATCATAAAGCCATGACCGCTAAAACCAATTGCCATGTAAAAACCAGGGACTTCGGGTGCTTCGCACAAAATTGGCTGAGAATCAGGGGTTATATTATAAAGGCCCGACCACTGGCGAACAACTCGTAAATCTTTTAAAACTGGAAATGTCCTTACAATCTTACCGGACAACTCCTGAAGGAATTGCCAGCTGTGTCCTATATTATGGCCTTTCGGTTCATTAGGATCTCCCTGCCCCATAATAAAAGCCCCGTGGGGAACCTGCTGGCAGTAAAAATGGTGGTAAAAAGAAATAACCATTGGTCCCTGAAGAGGATTAACCGGTTCTGTAACCATAATCTGATGCCGTTCAGAAAAGACCGGGAGTTCAAGTCCAACCATATTCCCTATTAGATCGGAATAACCCCCCGCTGCGTTAACAACCTTACTGGTTTTAATTTTCCCCTTATCCGTAACAACGCCTGTTATTTGATCTCCTTCCCTTTCAATATCCATACAACTCGTGTAGGTGTAAATCTCCACACCCAACCTTTTTGCGGCATCAGCATAAGCCTGGGTTACATGAAAAGGATTTGCGTGTCCATCCCGGCCGCAAAAAGCGGCCCCCAATAAACCATCAATATTCAGGTGGGGAACAATCTCCCTTGCTTCCTCGGGGCTAATAAGTCTGGAATCAATTCCCAACCTGTTCTGAAGGCTTATGTTTTTCTTAAACTGTTCAATTTCCTTTTCCTCGTAGGCAAGAATAAGGTACCCGTTTTGTTTTAACTCTATGTCTACTGGGTACTCCAGCATTTCATTTAAAACTTCAAATGTATCCATGCTGGCCTTGGAAAGTTTGCAGTTCATTTCTGTTCCCCACTGCTGTCTGATGCCAGCCCCACAGCGTCCCGTTGCCCCTGCTGTAAGGTATTCTTTTTCCAGGACTACTACATCTGTGCAGCCCATCTTTGCAAGGTTATAAGCAATTGCACAGCCAACAACGCCTCCTCCAATAATTACAACTTCAGCACTATTTTTCATCATTATCACCTCTGGCAGCATCCTGGAGAAAAATTCCAACTGAAGGCGGCCTTTGCCTTTGCAGGGGAAGTTCCTCCCTAGTTTTTCCGGTAATAGCCATAATTTCTCTCTGGATATTTTCTTCACAGGTTTTTCCCTGGCATGCTCCCATGCCACAACGAATCAACCTTTTTAATGCTTCAAAAGAATCTGAGCCTTTTTTTATCGCTTCCCGAACTTCTTCCCGGGTAAGATCTTCACAAAAACAGAGGATTACATCATCCTTCATCGGTACTCCCCCTTATCAGCCTGATATGCCGGGCGTCCATTAGGATCTCTTTTGGGACGGCAATAGAAATTATTGCAGTGCGATCCTGTTTTTTAGTATTAAGGACCTGGACCACCCTACCTTTCCCTATTTCTTCACCTGCCCGATTAAGAACAATTACTTTTTCTTCTTTTTCCGGTAGAGGCTTGAGTTCATAGGGGATTTTCAAAAGACCCTCTTTTTCGGAGTAATTGTAGTCCAGAACAAAGATTGCAAGGCCCGGGCAGTTGGCAATACAAATTGAACAGCCATTACATTTTTCATAATCAATTTCGGGTTTCTCGTTAATATCTCCAAAAGGCCGAAAGGCTTCTTTTGGACAGGCATAGTAACAGGGATCACAGGGAATTTCCTGCATACACTCAACTATTACAACCGGACCTTCTTCCAACCTTTCCTGGGAAGGTTTGACTCCCTCAAGTTCTTCTGGGGAAGGAACCCCATCTTTTTTCAGCATTTTCTCACCTCTCAACTTGGGCCAAACCCTGCCGGATATGCTCACCAACCGGCCCTGCCCGTAAAGATTTAAGGTTTTCTTTTATTTGTTCAATTTTTTTATCCTCCACGGCAAAACCCATTTTTCTAGCCGCAGAAATTCCCGCAAGCTGTCCTTCAAGAATAGCGCTCGTTGCTTCTTCAATCCCGGCTACATCACCAGCTATATAAATCCCCTCCTGGCTGGTTTCCAGGTCCTCATCTCTAACCGGGACATAACCTCCAAGCTGGGGCGAAAACTCCATTTGGCATCCAGCCTGCCATAATAATTCAGCCAGAGGCGAAAGGCCAACTGCCAGGCAGATGTTATCAACGCTAACTTCCCGTTCAGTGCCTTCTAAAGGTTTCCAGTTTTCATCAATCTCAGTAATCAGTGCTCCTTCTACCTTTTCTTCACCAATTGCTTTTAAAATAGTATGATTTGTAAGGATTGGTACTCCCATCCGCCTGATTTTAGAGGCATGAACCCAATACCCTCCAACCTGGGAGGAACCTTCAATAATAGCCTCCACCTCAATACCAGCCTGCATTAACTGGTAAGAAACAATTAAACCAATATTTCCCGCCCCTACCATCAATACTCTTTTCCCGGGAGCAACTCCGTAAACATTCATCAGTGTTTGAACAGCTCCCGCCCCGTATACTCCAGGCAAATCATTATTGTTAAATGGTATCATTTTTTCCATAGCCCCGGATGCAACAAGCATGGTTTTGGGTTTGATTTTCAGCATTCGTCCTGAATACGCGGCGGTTAATACACCATCTTCATAATACCCCAGGGCTGTCGCCCCGGTAAAAACTTCAATGTCTTTATTTTTTTCTATTTGTTCTGAAAAATGGGTGGCGATATCAATTCCCCGCATCCCGGCAAATTCTTTTTTAGAGCCGAAAAACTGATGGGTTTGCTTGACAAGTTGCCCCCCCAACCATTCGTCCCTTTCAAGAAGAATTACCTTTGCCCCTGCTGTTGCCGCTTCCAGGGCTGCGGCGAGGCCGGCAGGTCCTGCCCCAATAATTGCTAAATCAGTTTGCCGCATTGATATCCCCCTTACCTTTTTGATATTGAACCCTCATTCCTTCCTGTAGAGGGGTAACGCAAACCTTAACATTTGGCTTTCCATCAACAACCATCAAACAGGAAGAACAATTTCCAATTGCACAAAAGAAACCCCGGGGCCTATTATGCCGGGGACTATGCCGTAAAACCCTTATTCCTGCATCATGAAGGGCTGCTGCAATAGGTTCCCCCTCTTTCCCGGTTAAGATTTTTCCTTCAAATGTGAACTCAACCTTTTTCCCTTCTGCAAAAGAAAGGATGGGGTGGTCCTTAATCCGCATCTTAATGCCTCCTCGTATAAAAATATTTAGACCTATCATGCACAACTAATCATTGTTAAAATCCATAAAAGGAATATTTGTATTCCATTAGCATTAGTAGTCCCTTTTACGGAATATAATTACTGCAGGTTTTTTTACTTTTCCACCGTCTTATTAGTTCTCCTCTTTTTTGCTAACCTCCTTCCTTTTTTTCTTTTCTATCCCGAGGATAAGAATTTTGGATTTCCGGGACAAAAAATTCTTTAATCCTTGAAAAACAATAACCCATTAACATGGCAACTAAAATTAAAAGGAAAGGAACCCCTTTTATTTTTTTTAGGAAATCCAACTCCCATTCTCCTCTACTTCTTTTTTTCGCCAATTGTTTGTGAAGGAAAAACTTGTTTTTGGCTGAATACTATTGTTAAGATAATTCAAAAGTTTAAAATATTAAAGTCCGAAAACGAAGGGAGCGTTTTAACATGTTCAATAAAAGAACTACCCGTTTTATAGCCATTTTTACTCTTTTGGTTCTTCCTTTTTGTTCCCCCCTGGCTATAGCAGAAGAAGATTTGTTGGACTTTGATTTTGACCTTGCTAACTGGTTTGAGATTGAAGGGGTAGGCGATTTAGTAAGTAACTTTTCCAGGTTTGTTTATGTTATGAACCCCGAAGGAGACGAACTTACCCAAATAATTTATGAATACCTTGGTAAGGAAACAATTGATGGGGTAGAATTGGAAAAAGTTTCAATGCGGGGATCATCTCCCTCAGAAGAACAGGAAATGCTTTTCTGGATTGACCGGGATGGACAAATGAATAAAGTAATCGATAATCAGTCAGGAGAAGAAATTCCTCTAATGTTTGCTGGTTTTGTAACCATGTTCTTTTTCCTTCCTTTTTACATGGCCGATGCTTTTGATATAGAAGGGCTCCTTTTGGAAGATACTGAAGGAGAAGTAATTGTTTTAACAGATGTTTCCGAAAGAACTTTTGGAGACCTCACTGCCGATATTTTCTTTTACACCCTTACCGCTAAAGATGATGCCGGAGAAGATGTTTTGATATTTTTCGAAATAGGTGATTTTGGCGATTTCCAGATCATGGTTAGTTTTGATATTGACGCCCCAGATGAAGAGGAAACTTTTGGCTTCTGGGTAGAGGAAATTGTCCTCCATTAAGGTAAAACTCATTGCCCTGTCCTGAAATGGATGGGGCTTTTTGTTTTCGAAAATAAAAAAGCCCCTGCAAAAAAGCAGGAGCTATATTTTTCTGGTCGGGATGGGGAGATTTGAACTCCCGACCTCACGCCCCCCAGACGTGCGCGCTAACCAGGCTGCGCTACATCCCGAATATCTATGCGTATTTTACCACAGGGGATATCCAAAGTCAACGCTTTCATCCCCTAATAATTCCTTGTTCCCGGAGCTTTTTTAAGACATTTTCCGGGTAATTTGTTACAACGAACACTTCCTGGACAGAAGAGCTGGTTTTTCCCAGCAACTTAAAACCAGTTTCAGTAATATATTGGAGTTGGAGGTATGGTTGGTGTCCGCTGCCGGTCCGCTGGTTAATACGGCCGGGCAGGACACTTTTTATTTCGGAAAGCTGGGATACTTCCTGCAGGAGTGGTCCGATTTCCCTGATTACTGTATGCTCTCTTTTTATCTTATCCGAGCGATATTTGGGACTCACTCAGGGTTTCCTCGTTTCCAAAAAGGAGCCCCATTTCCAGTAATTTCCCCCTCCAAAAGTTATTATGCGGGCTTTTTGGGGATCTATTTTCCCTTCCTCATTTAAAATACTTTCTTCAATTATTACATTTTTTATTTCTCCAATAAACAGGTGGTGGGATCCTTCCATTTCCACTATTCTATCCAGCTTGCATTCCAGGGTAACTGGAGCTTCCCCAATTATTGGGGAGGTTATTTCTTTTCCTTTGATCGGAGTCAGACCCAGTTCTTTAAATTTATCAATTTCCCGCCCCGATTTACTCCCACAGATATGGACTGCTTCCATCAACTTTTCATCAGGAAGGCTTACGGCAAATTCTCCGCTGGCAGCAATTAGGTTGTAAGAAAAGCGTTGGGGCCTAATACCCAGGCCTATCCGGGGAGGCATTGATGAAACAATTCCCGCCCAGGCAAGGGTAATAATACTTCTCCTATCCTCGTGGGCACAGGAAGCCAGCACGGCAGGTAGAGGTAATAAAAGCGGTTGGGGATCAATATTAATCTTTCCCATTTTAACCCTCCTTACTCAGGATGCCGAGGAAGTCGCCAATATTCGCCTTGTCCTTTTTAACAGGGTTAATTTTCCCCTGGGGAGAGGTGAAAATGGTTGTAATCCCCGGTCCGTGACCGGCAACAACACAATCGCTATGAACAACTACTCCAATTGAAACAGCTCCCCTTTTAAAACAACGCCCGTAAGAATTATCGGTATTTTCCAGGGCAACAATGTCACCAAAACGAAGCTTATCCAGACCAAGCTCTTTAATAATTTCTCTGTCCTGGGTGGTAAGATCATAGTCTCCTGTATAAGCTGAAGGGGCTCCCAGTCCAGATCCCATGAGCTCGGGGGGAATTACCCCGGCTACAGGAACCTCTAGTTTCCCATCCCTTATATTAAGGTTCATTTTTTCAAAAAGCCCTGGATCCAGGTTCATAACCTTTACTTCTGGGAGTTCTTCAATTTTCATTCCAACCCCATAGCCCTGGATTAAAATTTTATCATCAAGGGTCATCTTTTCCAGGGTTTCTTCATCAAAATAAACCAGGACATGCTCAATACCACCGTGTTTTCCTGTCACATACCCTTCTGCACCCTTTGCATCTCCGCTAATGACTTTTGCCTTGTTTCCAATACAGGCCAGAGTATTCAACCCGGCATTGGCTGCCGCCTGTTGCCGGTCAGCCCCGGTAATTTTCATACTTACTCCCGGTTCTACATGGTCTGCCACCCAGTCCATAACGGGATCACCGATTTTTACGTTGTAAGTAATTCCTCCAACCCCGGGCAGGACCATTGGTTGACCATCATGTTTTACCGTATATTCTCTTCCTTTTACCGGGGGTGAGACCTGTCCCTGAACTGACATTTTTACCAATTTTTTTACGTTGGTTTTCATGCGTTAACCTCCTTGAAGAATTTCTATTATTTTTTCCGCGGGTAGTCCTTCCACCCTGCGGTTGTCACGCCCTTCCATTGTTTCAGCTTTAAGAAGAGCATCATAAACGGCTGCAGCTACTGCCTCAACTGCAGCCTGGAAAACCAGGTTAAGAAAATCTCCCTTTTCCCTTACTTTCTTTGACGAATATATCAAATTCCCCTTCCTATCTCTAATATTTGATGTAGAAAAAGCCAGAATAAAATCTCCGCTACCGTGACCAAGGACTGAACCCGTAAGGGCTAAACCCAGTGGAGCTCTCCGACAAACCCTATCAAGTTGTCTATTATCAAGAGGAATGTCGGTTCCAAGAATAATCATAATTGAACCATCATTTTTTTCTTTTTCCCAGGAAGGTAGTTTATGCCCTACAGGAACCCCATTAATTCTCAAACTTTTTCTTTCCCCATAATTGGCTAATACAAGGCAGCCGAGGGTAAAATTATATCCATTATATTCAATTTCCCGGGATGAATGTCCTATCCCACCTTTATAACCAAAGGAAACCATCCCCGTTCCCGCTCCTATGTTTCCACCTTCGGTATTTTCAGAGGAGAGTTTTTTCCCTGTTTCAATCACATGTTCCGGAAGGATATGCCTTCCATATATATCGTTTAGAAATCCATCATTACATTCTCCCACCACGGGGTTAACAGTTTGCCCTTCCTCTGCAAGTTGGGGGTTATATTCCAGCATATACTGAGATGCCCCTGCCCACACATCCCCTACCGACATGGTATTGGTTAAAAAAACAGGAGTTTCTAAAACCCCCAGTTCTTGCACCTGTGCAAGGCCTGCGGTTTTGCCGTAACCATTGGCCACAAAAACACTACATGCAGGTGAATGCTCCCAAATATTTTCCGAAAGGGGATTAATCATGGTAATTCCTGTTCTAACCGGTCCTTTACCTACTTCCATTTTACCTTTTCCCCGATTCATGGTAAAATGACTAATACAGACACCTTCCACATCAAGAATTGAAGATTTTGGACCAGACTTTAAATTTCCTACTTTAAAGTAGCGCAAAACTTTTTCATCCCACAATATCATCACCTTTTCCCCATTTTTTTATAATATCTCTTTCTACTTCTTGGATATTATCCCTTTATTGGCAAATTTCTTAATTCACCAAAGGGGAAATTAAAGATATTTGCAGGAGTTTTCCAGAAAACAAAGAATATACTCTGTGGAAAGACCTCGCACAATTTTATTAATCAGTAAGAACTTGCTTCTATTTACCAAAGGAGGTGATGGAAAGCAATCTAGGGGGATTTTTCCGAAATCTCAACTTATTTGATCTAAGAAAAACAAGGAGGGAATTAAATGCAACGTAAGCTTATTTTGTTAGTTTTGATTCTGGCTTTGGCCATTACCACTGGTGTGGTTGGAGCCCAGGAAAAAATTCTGGAATTAGCAATGCAGCAGGAGCCTGATGGATTTGGTTCAATGTTCTCCATGGTCGCTGCAACCCAGGTTGAAGCCATGATTAAGCCTGGACTTCTCTATCGTGATAACAATTGGGATATGCATCCCAATATCGCTGTTTATCAACCAAATGTTGATGATGGCACCTGGGAAGTTAACGAAGAAGAAGAAACCATGATTGTCCACTGGCAAATTCGGGACGATGTTTACTGGCATGATGGGGAACAGTTAACCGTTGAGGACTATGTTCTTGGTTACAATATCCACATGCATCCCGACTATCCTGCCATTACAAAAACCGTAGCAGGTTATATTGAAGAAATTGAAGTTGTAAATGACTTTGAAATGAAAATTCATTTTAACCAATTGTATCCCTTTGCCGACCAGGTAACCGGTTTTGACCCTGTCCCAGCCCACATTTTCCAGGAATACTACGACAATGACAACATTTCCGGTCTTGTCGAGCACAATTACTGGAGAACCGGATTCTTTGGCGCCGGACCTTATATCATTGAAGACTGGGTAGCAGGAAGCCATATTGAGCTCGTAGCCAACGAAAACTATCACCTTGGCGAGCCCAAAATCGATGTTATCGTAGTTCGTTTTGTAGAAGATACAGAAACTCTTCGCTTTATGATCGAAGGTGGAGAAGTACAGGCCAGCATCGGCCCCACCCTTCCCTTTGACACTGCTATCGCTCTGCAGCGTTCAGTAGATCCCGAAGAGGTACACGTCGAGTTCTACGAAGCCACTACCTGGGAACACATCGACCTCAACAACCGCGACTTTGCTCCATTTGATGACGACCGTGTCCGCCGTGCCTTAATGCACGCTACTGACCGTGAAGAAATCATGGAAACCGTTTTTGAAGGGGTTATCAGCCCTGCTCACACCTTCCAGACCGAAGTTCACCCCCTCTTTAGCGAAGAAGCAGCAGATATTATTACCACCTATGAATACAACCCCGAAAGAGCTGAAGCTCTCCTGGCTGCAGCAGGTTTCGTTCGCGATTCTGATGGAATTATGACTCATCAGGAAACTGGAGACCAGATGATCCTTGATTTCCGCACCACCGCTGGTGATGCAACTCGCGAAATGGTTCAGCAGATTATCGCCCAGCAGTGGGCTGAGGTAGGAATTCAGGTAGAAATTAATAACATGACCGCTGGTGCCCTGTTCGATCCCGAACACTTCTACAGAAGAGAATGGCCCCACATGGTCCTGTTTGCCTGGTCCAGCTTCCCCACCTCTCTCCCCAATACTCTCTGGCACAAGGATAATATCCCCCGTCCAGAGAATAACTGGGAAGGGCAGAACGTAGCTGGTTGGTACAACGAAGAAGCCAGTGAAATTATTGACGAAATGATGAATGAAATGGATCCCACCCGCCGCCAGGAGCTTAATACTCGACTCCTGCAGTTGTGGACCTATGAAATTCCATCTCTGCCGCTGTTCTTCCGCGTTGATGCCGCCTTCTGGGCAACAAACGTAGAAGGAATCATGCCTACAGGGTCTGCTGACCCCGATACCTGGAACGTCCACGAATGGGACATCCACTAAGATAATTCAGGGTGAAAATAAAGGCCGCCCCGCGGGGCGGCCTTTTCACCAATTAGCAGTATGCAGGGAGGTATAATTTTATGTGGGTATATATCGTACGAAGAATATTCCAGGTAATACCCGTTCTTATCCTGATTTCCATTGCAGCATTTGCTTTGCTCAATGCCATGCCCGGTGACCCCATAGCTGACCTTTTAATGGCAGATCCAGAAATGAGCGAGGAAGACCTTGCTAATCTTCGCAGGATTTATGGGCTCGACCAGCCTTTCCACATGCGTTATTTACGCTGGATGGGTAATATTTTAACCCAGGGCGACCTTGGTATGTCACAGCAGTACAAAGTCCCAGTAACAACGCTAATCGCCCGGAATATCGAAAATACAATTTATCTAATAGGTTCATCTTTTATCCTTTCCATCCTGGTAGCAATTCCCATTGGGATTTATTCAGCCTTACGTCAGTATTCGCTTGGGGATTATTTCTGGACGGGTTTTGCCTTTTTTGGTTTTTCCGTTCCCAACCACTGGCTCGGGCTCCTTCTACTCTTTTTATTTTCTTTCCATCTGGGATGGTTACCCATAGGTGGCTTCCGAAGTGTCCGGGTTCCCCCGGGTTTCTGGAATGAATTCACCGATAGGATGCAGTATCTGATCCTTCCAATGATTACACTGGGGATCAGTTCAATGGCGGGATGGATGCGTTACATGCGTTCCACCATGCTGGAGGTAATCCGGGAGGACTACATTCGGACCGCCAGAGCAAAAGGGGTCGCGGAACGGATAATTATTTATAAACATGCTCTCAGAAACGCAGTATTACCTGTTATTACCCTTGTTATGCTTGCCATTCCCGTTATGTTTGGCGGAGCAGTAATTACGGAAGCCGTTTTTGTTTATCCAGGCATGGGTCGTCTTTTCTGGCACTCTCTAATCAACCACGACCAATTTGTTGCCATGTCCATCATCATGATTATCGCCGTTCTGGTTGTTATTTTCAACCTTCTGGCCGACATCTTATACGCCTGGGTTGATCCGCGGATCCGCTATGACTAATCTCAAAAGGGAAAGGTGAATGGAAATGGCTAATAAAAAAGATAACCTTGAAAAAGAACAACAAGAGCTTTCTTCCATGGAAGAAAAGCGAATTTTTGAAGAAGGAATAATTGAACACAAACCAACAAGTTTTGTCAAAATTGCAATTAATCGCTTTTTCAGGCATAAGCTGGGGATAATCGGGTTGGTGATTTTCCTGATTTTCGCCATTTCTGCCATTTTTGCTTTCCAGATAGCCCCGCACTCTATTACCGAGCAAAACTTGAGAAATCGTTTTGCTCCTCCTACCCTAACCAGAGTTGTTCCTACGGGAAGCGCTGCCTCGGCAAATATCTCCATTAATACAATGAATAATGGGGAAATTTTTACCAGGGATTTAACCTTCGGAATCCCCTCCTGGTATCAAAACCTGGAAGAACCAATTACAACTCCTCCTGCAATTGCCCATGATAACCTTTTTCTGGGGACGGGAGAAAATTTGCTGAAGGCTTTAAGCCTGACCAATGGAAGTACCGAGTGGACTGAAGAGTTCACCCATGTTATTGATATGGTTTGGGGAACTGCAGATGGGGTCCTGGTAAGAGGGGGAAATCAATTCTATCATTACAGTGCTGATGGACAACTTTTCTGGGAAGAAACCATTCCCGGAGCCCTCGAAAAATT
>PUKG01000012.1 GCA_003550445.1 Halobacteroidaceae bacterium | reverse complement strand
ATTTTGTCCCGGCTATCGGAGAGAGAAAGGGAGAATCCCTGGTGGTGGAAATAAGTACCCGTCCGCTGATTATGTTTCTTTTCTTTGGGACAATTCTTTTAATGGGTGGAGCGGGGCTTGCATCCTGGAGAAGGTTTGTGGAAAAAAGTTGAAAAAATAATAAACGGTTGAAAAAACAACTAATTTATATACAAATACTACCCATTTGGGTAGTATTTTTCCTTTTCGTTATATGCTAATTTAAAAATTAGGTATTTAAGTAATTAAATAACCATTAAAAGGAGGAAAAAAATGAGCAAGGCAAAAGGTTTCAACAAAATTTTTTTTGTAGTAATTATTGGCCTTTTTTTTGCAATGGTTCTGGCTGGGTGTGGAGGGGAAGTCAAACCAACAGTTTACAATGTTTCCGGAACAATATTAGACTCCAATGGGGCGGGAGTTCCCGATGTCGACCTTTTGTTAAGTGGAGGATTTGGCACAGCTAAAACCAATCAAGAAGGTAAATGGTCTGCAGTTGATTTAACCGGAACCGTTACAGTAACACCGCAAAAAAATGGGAGATATTTTGTTCCCCAGAATATGGAACTGACAGGTGCCAGTAACAGCGCTGACTTTACAGGACTGGTTTCCCAGGTTGTTAGTACCAGCCAGGAATTATTAGATGCCTTGGGTGACGAAGATATTGAAGTGGTTCTCCTGGAAGATGGAAATTACCAGGGAGAGTTTCTTGTTGAATATTCGCAAATTATTAAAGCAAAAAACAAAAACGAAGCCATTATTGATGCAGATGGAGGCATTGGAATTGAGATAGCTGCAGATGGTGTTACGATTTCAGGTATAAAGATCATAAATCCCGGTGATTATGGAATTTTTGTTTTTCAGGGTGAAACTGGAGGCTACACTGATATTACTATTTCCGACTGTTACATAGATGGCGCCGGGAATGGAATTTTCTTTGGAAGGGAATGTTATGAAGATGGAGGTTTTGGAGGGTCAGCATTAATTGAGGGTAACGTAATCAAAAATAGTGCGGAACACGGTATCCGGATCCACACTCATGGAGATTCCAGTGGACATGTTATTGAAATCTATAATAACCAGGTGGAAAAAAGTGGAGAGATGGGAATCAGGGTTTTTGCAGCTTGCGGCGGTTCCGAAATTGATCAGGTAATTATTTCGGGAAATACTGTAAGCGAAAATGAGGGTCCCGGTATAAGGGTTCACGCTGCCCGAGAAGCAAAAATCAACCAGGTGGAAATTTTAAACAACACAGCGCTGGACAATGAAGGGGAAGGGATCCGGGTTCATTCGGGCTATAACCGTTCGGACAGTGATATTTTTGGAACGATTGGTTTTGTCCTTGTACAGGGAAATGTTGTTGAGGACTCGGGTTGTAATGGGATCAGGGTTCATCTTCATGGAGATGAAAATGTTAACGGAACTGTACATGTGCTGAATAACACCGTGGAAAGAAGTGATTCCCGGGGTATTAGGGTTCATGTTGGGCAGTATCTTTCGCTTTCCGAAGTCATAATACAGGACAACTTTGTTTCAGAAAGCTTCAAGGGCGAAAGTTGTAGTGGAAGTGGGGACTGTGGAGCCGAAGGGATCCGGGTTCACGCGGGAGAAGGAGCTGAAATTGAAAGCCTGAAGGTAAATAATAATACTATTGAAGATGGTCTCGGTGGGGGCCTGCGAATCCATTCTGGACAGAAGGCTGTAATAGACTATTTTGAGGTAAAAAATAACAATATTGAGGATAATGCTGGTAGGGGAATAAGGTTAAGTTCCTGTGCAAGAGGTAATTCAGAAGAAGAAGCAGCTGATAATGTTGGCCTTATTAATGAAGGGGTTATTTCTCACAATGTAATTCGCAATAACAGTCAGGGAGTTTTTATTTACAGCGGGCAAAGTTGTGGTCGTTCAAATACATTTGGTGGAGAAGTCAAAAACATTACAATAGAATATAACGAAATTTCCCACAACGAATATGGAATATACCTGGAAGCCAATAGTAACGGCTTGATTGATGGCGTAACCATTAAAGACAATGTTCTTTCTGATAATGCTCATGATTATACAGCGATAGAAGATGGTGGAGAAATAAAAAACCTGACCCAGGATATAGAAAAATAACAGATTTATTATCTTGTCTAAAGAAATAACCAGATCTTTTCGGGATTTTTGATTCTTCTTAAGAACTGGGGCAGTTCTTGAAAAAGAGCTGCCCCCAATAAATTGTTTAATCTTCTTTTCCTGCAAAAACAGCAAAAAAATCCGAAAAATTTTAAGGTTTATTATTTCTTATTAAAGAGAGAAAAGGTTTTTGATGGAAATTATCGAACTATTTTGGTATAAATTGAAAAAAACAAAAAATAATGAATTTCCCCCCCTTTTAAAACAACTGGTTTTTATTAGGGGGAGATTTTTCAGTAACAAAACTCCTTAAACGATGGAGGTTTTGCCTATGATAAACTTTTTTTTGATTGTTGATGCCAACGGTATTATTCAAAAAGTAAAATGGAGAAGTCCCTCCAAAAATATTTATGAGGGACAGTCTTTGCTGGAGATTTTAGATGACTATACAGCCGTCAAAGTTTTGAGCAGCCTGCAGAGAGGGCCGGTCCGCGACAACTATGATTGTTTCCCCCTGTACTTGAAAGCAGAATCATCCAGGATGGCAAGGGGTTCTTTATACCTGATTAAAATGGAAGATTATACCATCGCGATGGGGTTAGCAGGGAGGGCCAATAGGGACCCTGTTATTAAAGAATTAATTAAATCCTTTAATGAAGATACCAAAAAGAGGATTAAGAAGGCCAATTTTATTTTGAAAAACCTTAACCGCGACCTTCAGAGCAAACTGGCTCGGGACTCCCTTACGGGTTTAATTGGTCGTCATCAATTTATGGTTGGAATCCGTTCAATGATTGACAGCGACCCAGAAAAATATGGAATTTTTGTCTATATTGATATTGATGACTTTAAGGAAGTTAATGATACCTATGGTCATATTGGCGGGGATCAATTTTTAATTGAATTTGCCAAAAGGTTAAAAGCAATTCCTCTGCAAAACAGCATGATTATAAGGATAGCCGGGGATGAATTCGGCATTTTTATTTACGGGTTAAAATCTGTTGACGAAAATGACCTTAATAAAATTTGGGAGATGCTGGAAGAATACCTTCTCAAGAACCCAATTATCTTTAACCAGATGGCAATTCCCGTTTCTGTAAGTGCAGGGATGACCCTTTATGGAGTGGATACTGATGATGTTAAGAAAATGATTGATTATGCTGATTTTGCCATGTATCAGGCAAAAAGAAAGGGAAAAAATCAGTTCCAGCGCTTTGACAAAGAAGAATTTAAAATTCAAAGAGTAATGAAACTTCAGAGTAAGGCAGTAAGGCAGGTTCTGGAAGAAAGGGATCTTTACCATGTTTACCAGCCAATAGTTTCTTCTGTGGATGGGAAGATAGCGGGATATGCTGCTCTGATGAGAACCAATAATGACTTTTTCCGGGATACGACGGATCTAATTGAACATGCTTTCCGGGAAAACCTTTATCTGGAATTGGATCTTTTAAGCTTTAATAAACTGGTTAAGGAAAAAGCAGTTTCCAAAAAAATCGAGGATAAACTTCTAT
>PUKG01000169.1 GCA_003550445.1 Halobacteroidaceae bacterium | reverse complement strand
GAAAATATCCTGATTACCCTTTCCCACAAGGGTTATATAAACAGGATGACGGTTAACTCATACAGGTCCCAGCATAGAGGGGGCCGGGGTATGAGGGGCATGAATACAAAAGAAGGGGACTTTGTTTCGGATATTTTCATGGCCAACACCCACGACTACCTGCTGTTTTTTACCAACAGGGGTTATCTTTACCGGATCAAGGTATATGAAATTCCGGAATCAGGCCGACAGGGTCGGGGAATGGCTCTAATCAACCTCCTGCCGCTAAAAACCGAGGAATACATTACAGCAGTAATTCCGATTAGGTCCTACAAAGAAGAGGGAGCACACCTCTTAATGGCAACAAAAAAAGGACTGATCAAAAAGACATCCCTCCAGGAATACGAATCCAAGTATACTTGCCTCAGGGCTTTAAATCTCAGGGAAACGGATGAACTGATTGCAGTCCGCTATAATTCTTCTCCAGAACAGGAAATAATGATGGTCAGCAAAAAAGGGAAGGCTATCCGTTATCCCTCTGGTGACCTAAGGGCTATCGGCCGCTCTTCTCAGGGTGTAAAAGGAATTAGTCTGGCCGGCGGTGACGAAGTGGTAGGGATGGAAATAGTCCATCCAGGGGAAGAAGTCCTTACTGTTTCCTGGGAAGGATATAGCAAGAGAACCCCTGTTGAAGATTACCGGGTCCAGCATAGGGGCGGAAAGGGACTTATTGCCGCTCGCCTCAGGGATAAGGAAAAAGATGGGTTGGTTTCTTTTAAAATGGTCAAAGAAGATGACGAGGTTATGGTTGTAACCCGGCAGGGCAGATTGATAAGACTGCAGATAAAAGAAGAGCTTCCTCGATTAAGCCGAAATACCATCGGGGTCCGCTTGATGCGCCTGGCCAAAGGAGACCGGGTGGTCTCCCTGGTTAGGATAGATAAAGACAAAGATTAAACAGAAAAGAGCAGTCCAGAAGGACTGCTCTTATTCTGAAACCTGTGAAATTATATAGGGTTGATAACCCAATCCCGGGAGAAATATTAACCTTTTTTCCAGCATTAATTCCAGGCATTTATCGGCAATCAAATAATGGAACCAGTAATAAAAGTCTTCAAATGAAGAATATTTTGAAGCAGGTAAACTGTAAAAAGCGTTTAATAAAGATGATGAATACAGAGCAAAATTCCTTCCAATTTCTTTACCCACCTTTTTTCCCATAAGGCTGAGTTGCTCATTGTCCTTTCGAGTTAAAATGGGCACCTGGGGATTTTTTTGGGAATCAAGCAGGAGAAGGTTCTCCAGAAAAGGAATAATGTCCTCCGGAGGTTTTTCTCCAGAAAAATAAAAGTCCTGATAGGCTTCGATTGCTTCAATTCCCAGTGCTTTCCCCCGGGCCGGCCCCATTTGCCTGAAGAGGGGGAAAAGACCAAAAGGAAGGGAAGAGGCATCTATTTCTGCCTTAGAAGAACCAAATAGGCCGCAGAAATATTTTCCCAGCTGCTCACCCCGCTCTTTATATTTACCTAAAAGATCAGGATTTCGGGTTTGGATTAATTGGAAATAATAATCTCCCCCCTTCCTGTTTTGGGGTTTTGGGTTGGAAGAAATTTTCTTTAAAGGCGTTATCCTTTCCGGATTTTGATGGAGGAGAAAAGAACCTATTACCAGAAATCCTAGCTGCTCCCATCTAAACTTTTTACTAATTGATAGACTCTTAAACAAAACCCTAATTTCGCTAAACCAGTCGAAAATAGGGACAAAAAACTCCTTCGCAACCTCCCCGGCAATTTCTTGAATCTGGTCCATCTCCTCCTGTAAAACCACAAAAAAAGAAGGGAGAATGCTTTGCCCCTTTTTTTTGATTAAGCCTGCGGTCTCCAAAATTTTTAGGTCATCTGAAATAATTTTTTTGTCATGTTTTAGTTTGAAGGGTTCTTCACCTTTGTGTAAAAGAACAATCAGGTCAAGGCGGCGGTTTCGATCAACCCCTTTGAAAATACTAAAAGGACTGAAAGGACTATTAATTTTTGGTTTTCCTGAAATAATGCAGTGGTAGTTCAAAAAATCGCCTCCCTTTTCATTTCTTATAAAATTTAACATGATCAACCCTTTTCTTCAAAGGGAAAATTATTTAAGAAAGGTGGTAGTAAATGTCATTTCCGCGGATAGTAATCCATACCGACCGAATAAAAGAAAATGCTAAAACCATTTCTGAACTTGCCCGCAAGGATGGGATCAGCATTACAGGTGTAACCAAAGCAACCTGTGGAAATGTCCATGTTGCCAAGGCCATGCTGGAAGGTGGGGTAAATGGTTTTGCGGATTCCCGTGTGAAAAATCTGCGTAACCTACGAAATTATTTTGGACATGATGTTACTCTTCTCCTTTTGCGTCTTCCCATGCTCAGCAAAGTGGAAGAAGTTGTTGAAACTGCTGACGCAAGCCTGAACTCAGAAGTTCGGGTTATTGAAGCACTAAGCAATGCCGCAGAAAAACTGGGCAAAAGACATGGGATAATGCTTATGGTTGACCTGGGAGATTTGCGAGAAGGCCTTTTACCCGACAAGGTTTTAGAAACCGCTCGCTTTATTGAAAAACTCCCCGGGGTTTACCTGCAGGGCCTGGGAACCAACCTGACCTGTTATGGAGGGATATTACCTACAGAAGAGAACCTTGGGCAACTTGTGGAAATTGCCCAGGATATTCAAAAAGACCTTGGTAAGCAACTTTGTTACATATCAGGGGGCAATAGTAGTTCCCTGCATCTTCTGGGAACGGGAATTCCCCATGGCATAAATCATCTTCGTGTAGGAGAAACGATTTTAATTGGCAACGATACTGCACTTTCAGAGCCTTTTCCCGGAACGCGTGCGGATACTTTTGTTCTCCAGGCAGAAATAATTGAAGCACAGGTTAAGCCATCGGTCCCTACAGGTAAAGTTGGAGTTGATGCTTTTGGCCGGATCCCCAAAAAACCGGAAGACAGGGGACTCAGAAGGAGGGGAATTCTGGCAGTTGGAGAACAGGATATCCAACAGGATGGTTTGACTCCTCTTGACCCGGGTGTTGATATTCTCGGTTCAAGCAGTGATCACCTTCTAGTTGATATAACTGATAATCCTGATGAGCTTAGAATTGGCGATTACCTGAGTTTTACAGTGGATTACGGCAACCTTCTCCGGGCCATGACTTCCCCCTATGTCCATAAAATTGTCCTTTGAAAAAAAAGGGAAAATAAGTATAATATTGTGGGACAGCAAAAACCAAAATTAAGAAGGAGGCGTTGTAAATGGCAGTAAGTTTGAAGGGTAGAGATATCTTAACCTTAAGGGATCTTACCACTGAAGAAATCTGGCAACTGGTAAAAACTGCAGAAACTTTAAAAATGGAAAAGCTCCGGGGACAGAAAAACAAGGTCCTGGAAGGGAAATCCCTGGGAATGATCTTCCAAAAGCCTTCCCTGAGGACCAGGGTTGCTTTTGAAGTTGGTATGTCAAACCTCGGTGGACATGCCGTCTATCTGGGCCCCGATGATATCAAGCTTGGAAAAAGAGAAACCACTGAAGACATTGCGAGGGTTCTTTCCCGCTATGTAGACGGGATTATGGCCAGGGTTTTTTCCCATGAGGACGTTGTTGAACTTGCAGAAAAATCCAGAGTCCCTGTCCTGAACGG
>PUKG01000240.1 GCA_003550445.1 Halobacteroidaceae bacterium | reverse complement strand
TTGAACGGTTATGCTCCTCTGGCTATCAGAAGCTTTATTTTCCCTGCGGCAAATATTGGTTCTCGTTTAGGGATCCCCCTTGCTCTAATCGGCTTTATTTTTGCGGCCGAGAGCCTGGTTGTTGCTGGAATTGTTTTTTTTGCTGGAGCTGTATTATTCCAGGTTGCTACCCTTCCTGTGGAGTTTAATGCCAGTAGCAGGGCTTTACAGGTTTTGGAACACAAAAATATCCTTGCTCGAGATGAAATGGGACAGGTGAAAAAGGTTCTTGATGCGGCAGCCTTAACTTATGTAGCAGCAACAGCCGTAGCTATTGCCCACCTGCTTCGTTTGTTCCTTTTACTTGCAGGGTCGCGGAGGTAAAAAGATGGGCTTTGCTCTTTTGATGTTCCTTTTATTGATAATCCTTTTTCCCCCGCTTATTTTCCCGCTCTTAGTTATGTTTGGGGTTTTCCTTTTAGTTTTTATTCCCTTTAAGTTCGCTTTTAATTCTATTGTAATCCTCTTAAGTGCCCCGGGACAAATTTTCCAGATTGCTACAAATAAGATATTACGGAAAAATCATGCCCTGGAACATGCAACAATCAATGTTCTGGAAGAAAAATATGGGAGGGGTTTATTCTTTTCAGGCTTGGCCAGGGAAGATGGTTTTTTTATCAGGGGAAGTGCTAACCCCATTGAAGTTGAAGAAGCAGCAAGGGAAGGGTTGTTAAGGCTTCAACGCGGGGAAAAAAACCTAGCCGTTCACACCCGTTGCGGAACAACCATTCTCGTGGTTAATCTGTTATCTTCAATAGTTTTTCTGGCCATTCTTTTTGGATTGGGGGCCTTTTCTCTCCTTTATGTAATCCTTGCAATTTTACTAGCCAACCTGGCAGGTCCCTCTCTTGGGGTTTTTTTTCAAAGGTTGTTTACTACCTCTCCAAAAGTAAAAGGCATGGTAATTAAAGGAGTTGAAAGCAGATCTCCTCAGGGAGTACCTTCTCCAGGTTGGTTTTTTATCAACACAGCTTTTTTAAGAACTTTAAAATAAACTTTTTGCAAGAGGGACTGGAGATTAGTTGTCGAACTTTTTATATGATAAACTAGAAGGTGAAAAATGGGAAAAAAACCGGAACTAAGGGGTATGACAAGAGAAGAAATTTCCTTGCTGTTAGAAAGCTGGGGAGAGGCTCGCTTCAGGGGAGATCAAATTTTTCAATGGATCCAAAGCCGATGCCAGGATAACCCGGAAAATATGCACAATCTTCCCTTGAAAATACGAAGAAAAATGTCGGAAGAAGCTTTTATTGCTCCCCTAAAAATATTAAGGGATTGGCAGGGGGAAGATGGAACCCAAAAGTTTTTACTTGAATTATTTGATGGGAAACGGATTGAAAGTGTTTTGTTAAAGCATTCTGACCACTATACCCTTTGTATTTCCAGCCAGGTAGGCTGTTCTTTTAACTGCAAATTTTGTGCAACCGGGAAAATGGGTTTTAAAAGAAACCTTCTTCCGGGGGAAATAACCGGGCAGGTACACGTAATCTCCCGGTTAACAGGAAATACAATTAGAAATGTAGTTTTTATGGGGATGGGAGAACCCCTGGATAATTTTGACCCTGTAGTAAAATCAATTTTTTTATTGGGGGATAAAAAGGGACAAAATATCGGTCAAAGACGGATAACCATTTCAACCTGTGGATTGGTTCCGGAAATTAATAAATTGGCAGCTCTTGAATTACAGTGTGTTCTTGCAATTTCCCTTCATGCTCCAAGTGACGACCTGCGGAGCAAACTTGTTCCAATTAATCGAAAATATCCTCTTGAAGAACTACTTAAATCCTGTCTAAATTACTTTACTGTAAGTGGCCGAAGGATTTCTTTTGAGTATGCCCTTATCGATGGGATTAATGATAGCCCTCTGCAGGCACAACAACTTGCTGCTTTACTGGGAAAATTCCCAGCCCATATAAATATCCTGCCTGTAAACCCGATCCGGGGAGGAAAATATAAAAGAACTCACGAAGAAAAGATAAGGAGATTCGTGGGAATTCTGGAGGCTAATTCGGTGCCTGTAACCCTCCGGAAATCGAGAGGACAGGATATTGAAGCGGCTTGTGGCCAGCTTTATCCGCTGGAAGAGGAGGATTAAAGGATGACACAACTTCGTACCGGCTCCAGTACTGATACTGGGAAAACGAGAAAAAGAAATGAAGATGCTTACCTGGTTGAGCTTTCTGAAAAAATAAAAAAGCTTGCAGTTGCTGATGGGATGGGTGGGCATCAGGGAGGACATGTTGCAAGCCGATTAGCCCTGGAAATTATTGATGGTTTTAAAATTGAAGAAGAAACCTTTAAAGCGGATATGGAAAAAGCGATTTATCAAGCCAATGAAAAAGTAATGGCAAGGGCAAAGGCGGATTCTGATCTTGAGGGAATGGGAACTACTGTAACCTTTTTAGGTATTAACGGCAACAGGGGCCTGGTTGCCCATGTTGGTGATAGCAGGCTTTATCTTTTCCGCGATGGGAACCTACAAAGGATAACTCGCGATCACTCACTTGTTGAAGAGATGGTTAGACAGGGAAAACTAACTTCTGAAGAAGCAGAAAAACATCCCCAAAGAAATGTTCTTTTACAGGCTCTGGGTGTTGAAAAAAATATTGAAATTGAGTTTTATGATCTTTCCCTTTGCACAGGAGATCTGTTCCTCCTTTGTACTGACGGTCTAACAGGTTTGGTTTCAGAAGAAGAAATTCAGAATGAACTAAAAGGAAATGAGGACCTGCAGGAATTAGCCGATAGGCTTGTAAAATTGGCTAACGATAGGGGCGGGCATGACAACATCACCGTGGTCTTATGTGCTTATGATGGGTAATAGGCTATTAAAAAGAGGTGGAAGTTAATGGAGGGACGGATATTAAACAACCGATACAAACTGGAAGAAAAAATTGGCGAAGGCGGTATGGCCGTAGTGTTCAGGGCGGAAGACCAGCTTTTAGGCAGGAAAGTTGCTGTTAAAATTTTACGCCCTCAATTCGCCAGTGATGTTGACTTTGTCCGTCGATTCCAGCGAGAGGCCAAGGCTGCTGCAAGCCTTAATCACCCACACATTGTTAATGTTTATGATATCGGCCAGGATGGGGAATTCCATTATCTTGTAATGGAAAATGTAGAGGGAATTGACCTCAAGAAGAAATTAAAGAATGAAGGGAAACTATCAATAGAAGAAAGCCTGGAAATTGTTTCCCAGATTGGTGAAGCTCTGGCCCTGGCTCATAGAAATAATATTGTTCACTGTGATATTAAACCCCATAATATTCTGTTGACAGAAGATAATGGTTGCAAGGTTACGGATTTTGGTATAGCTCGAGCGGTTTCTTCAGCCACCTTAACTCACACTGATAGTGTAGTGGGGTCTGCACCATATATTTCTCCAGAACAGGCTAAAGGGGACCGGCTAACTTCTTCTTCGGATATATATTCTTTAGGGGTGGTTTTATACGAGCTTTTGACTGGAAGGTTACCTTTCCAGGGGGATGGTCCTATTACGTTAGCCCTGAAGCATATCCGGGAAAGGCCTTCTCCCCCGTCGCTTTATGTAAGCAATTTACCTCAGTACATTGAAAAAATTGTTATGAAGAGCCTGGAAAAGGAGCCTGAAGACCGTTATCCGAATGCGGAAAGCCTGCTTGATGAAATTGAAACAGC
>PUKG01000102.1 GCA_003550445.1 Halobacteroidaceae bacterium | reverse complement strand
TTTGCCAGTCTAAATTTTCTAACTAGACTAGATTATATTTAATTGAATTAAAAGCAGGAAAAATGGAATAAATAGAGAATTTAATTCATTAATGTCTCAAAATACAAATTTAGAAGGGAGAGCTGGTTAATTGAAAAAGACAAAAAAGTTTTTAGTTTTTGCCCTCGTTTTGGTAATGCTTTCTGTATTAACAATTGGTTTTGACAGGGTTTATGCCCAGGAAGAACCAAAATTTGGAGGTACCTTAAGGGTAGCGGTTATTGGTAATCCTCCTACCCTTGATGTTATGAGAACTACCGCAAGTATTACTCTCAATACAATGTGGCACATTTACGAGAACCTTTTCATACACAACGCTGAATATGTGCCAATTCCTCATCTGGTAAGTGATTATACCATCAGCGATGATGGTCTGATTTATACTTTCCAGTTAAGGGAAGAGGTGCCTTTCCACAACGGGAAAATGATGACATCTGAAGATGTGGTTGCTTCAATCGAACGCTTCATGCGTCTTGCCACCTGGGGTAGGAGCCTGGCAGAAGTAACGGAATCCTTCGTAACTGATGGACCTCATACAGTTGTTTTAACCCTGACAGAACCGGTTGCAATTGTCCCCCTTTATTTTACCGCAACTGCAGCTGGGATAATGCCCAAAGAGGTAATTGAAGAAGCGGGAGAAGGAGAACTCAAGCAATTTATCGGGACCGGTCCCTTTAAATTCCACAGCTTTGAACCTGACCGCCACCTTATTTTCCGCCGCTTTGAGGATTATGCTGCCCTTCCGGGAGAACCCGATGGTTACGGTGGAAATAAAACGGCTTATATTGATGAACTTCGTTATATTCCCGTTCCTGATACTGCCGTTAGAATAGCTGGGGTTCAAACCGGAGATTATCATTTTGGAGAATGGATTGCACCGGATGAATATGAACGTTTAAGAGATATTTCCGGAATTGAAACCAGAATAATCCAGCCTAGCGGTTGGACCACTGCTGTTTTTAACAAAAAGGAAGGATTGATGGCTGATAGACTAATGCGCCAGGCTGTCCTTGCTGCACTGGACATGGAACCAATCATGCGCGCTGCTTATGGACATCCTGACTTCTGGCGTCTGGATTCAGGGGTTCTCTTCCTGGAACAGGCCATGCATTCCTCGGCAGGAAGTGAATATTATAACCAGAATGATCCCGACCGGGCCAGAGAACTTGCCGAGCAGGCAGGATATGATGGAGAACCAATCCGGTGGGTCACAACCACTGAGTACCCGGCCTATTACAACACTGCTCTGGTTTCTGCATTCCAGCTGGAGCAGGCGGGAATAAATGTTGATCTGCAGGTTGTTGACTGGGCAACGGTTGTTCAAAAAAGAGCTGATCCTGCTGAATACGATGTTTTCAGCACTGCATTTGGAATCCCGTGGGATCCCGTCCTATTTTTAGGCTTTAGCCCAACCTGGCCTGGCTGGTATGAAAGTGAGGAAAAAGATGCTTTAGTAGCAGCTCTGCGCCGGGAATCTGATTTTGATAAGCGGATGGAAATCTGGGATGAACTTCAGTATATGTTCTGGGTTGATGTCCCGATGATCAAATATGGCGATTACTTCCTCCTTCATATCCACAGGGAAGAAGCCAAGGGTTATGCAGGTATGGCAACCACTTTCTACTGGAATGTCTGGCTTGACAACTAAATAAATTTTGCCTGTCGGCGGGTAACTGCCGGCAGGCATTCTCTTACTTGGATGCTTGGAGGTAGACCAGATGAAAAAGTATCTTTTCAACCGGATTTTAACGTTGATTCCAACCCTTTTGATTGTTGCAACTATTGGCTATTTACTAATTTATATGGCCCCAGGGGATCCTGCTGCAGTTATGCTTGGAGAAGAAGCGGATGTTTCTGAGGTTATTCGTCTGCGAACAGAGATGGGGCTGGACCGGCCAATTTATGTGCAGTTGGGTAGATGGTTTGCTCGAATTGCCCGGGGTGACCTTGGGTATTCTTTTTTCCTCCAGAGAACCGTAACCCAGGCAATACTGGATAGGCTTGAAGTTACTATGTTGTTAACGGCATATTCAATGATTATTGCGGTTATCCTGGGGGTAACAATTGGGATTATTGCCGCTGTTAAGCACAATACAATTATTGACCAGTTAATGATGGGGATTGCTCTTTTGGGGGTTTCAATGCCCAGTTTCTGGCTGGGAATAAATTTTATTTTAATATTTGCTCTCGGGGCAAGATGGTTCCCTGCCGCGGGATATGTTGATATTGCGGATGGTCTTTTTATGCACCTTCGTTCATTAACATTGCCCTCCTTAACCCTGGGGTTCATTAGTGCTGCTCCTATTGCAAGGATGACCCGTTCAAGCATGCTCCAGGTTTTAAACCAGGATTTTATCAGGACAGCAAGGGCTAAAGGATTAATTGAGTTTTCCGTAATTATTTCCCATGCCTTCAGAAACGCCATGATTCCAACTTTAACAATGGTAGGCATGACGGTGGGTAGCCTGATTTCCGGGGCTATTGTAACCGAAACGGTTTTTGCCCTTCCCGGAGTAGGGCGCCTTGTAATCCAATCCATTGGAAGACGTGATTACCCGACAGTGCAGGGAGTTTTAATTTTTATTGCCTTTATTTATGTCCTGGTTAATCTGCTGGTGGATATTCTTTACCTTTATCTTGATCCTAGGGTTAAGTACCTTTAGGGAGGGGGAAAAAAATGACAACCAATCAGAAAGTTCAAGAATTAAAACCCAATTTTTTTCGAGACTTTATTATAGGTGGGTTTAAATTAATGGGTCGGAGCCGAATGATGACTGTCGGTTTTGTCCTTGTTTTGATAATGACGATCCTCGCCCTTCTGGCCCCGTTTATTTCTCCTTATGACCCCCTGGATATTAATCCTATGCGTCGTTTACAACCCCCCAGCAGGGAGCACCTAATGGGAACAGATGAGGTGGGTAGGGACGTTTTCAGTCGAGTATTGTGGGGGGCAAGGATTTCTCTTTTAACTGGAGCCCTGGTAGTTATTTTTTCCAATATATTTGGGATTGTTATTGGGCTGGTTGCCGGTTATTATGACAAGGTTGACAAGGTTATTATGCGACTGATGGATGGTTTAATGGCTTTTCCAATAATGCTATTAGCTGTTGCAATGATGGCGGCTCTTGGCGCCAGATTATCAAATGTAATTATTGCCCTTTCAATTGTTTTTGCCCCCAGGGTAGCAAGGGTTGTAAGAGGGGTTGTTTTAACTGTAAGGGAATCGGCTTATGTTGAGGCAGCGATAGTAGTTGGGGCACCTTCCTGGAAAATAATCTTTATCCATATTCTACCGAATTGCCTTGACCCAATAATCGTCCAGAGCAGTTTTATGTTTGCCCAGGCGGTTTTGGCAGAAGCGGCTCTAAGCTTCCTTGGAGCAGGGATCCCTCCCTGGCTTCCAAGCTGGGGAAATATTATGACCGGAGGCCGTCTTTATATTAGTGTTGCGCCCTGGATGACAATTTATCCGGGAATTGCAATTATAATTTGCGTTTTGGGATTAAATCTATTTGGTGATGGACTGCGTGACCTGGCTGATCCCAGGCTGCGAGGAGTTATTTAAGGCAGTTAGGAGGCTGAATTGTGACTGAAAAACTATTGCAAATCGACAATCTGAAGACTTATTTCAATACTCCCAATGGTGTGCTCCCCGCAGTTGATGGGGTTTC
>PUKG01000223.1 GCA_003550445.1 Halobacteroidaceae bacterium | reverse complement strand
TTCTACTACCTGGGAGCTTGCCCTAACAATTGCTTTTGTTTCTGCCCTGGGGAAAATTATGGACAAGGCAGGGATCCTGGCCCTTTTAATTGATAGCCTGCAAAAACTTGTCAGGGATACCCGGTATATTATGATTGCAATACCTTCCCTTGTGGGGATGCTAATGGTCCCGGGAGGGGCAATAATGTCTGCACCTCTGGTGGAAGAGGTTGGAAGCCGACAGAGAATGAGTTCTGTGAAGATGGCCGTTGCCAACCTGATGTACCGTCATCTTTGGTACCTTATTTTTCCCCTTTTTCCCAGCATGATTTTAGCAGCCCAGCTTGCAAGGATTAATCCCTTAAACATTGTCCTTTTTAACCTTCCCCTTGCTGTAGGGGCTTTTGTAGTTACCTTTTTTATTCTTTTCCGGAAGACCGGCAAATTAAATAATGACAGGTTTGAAGGCGTTAATGGATCGGCGCTAAAGTCCTTTATAAAGGCCATAGGGCCAATGCTTTTAGCCATAATCTTAGCCCTGGTCCTGGGGATTTATTTCCCCCTGGCAATTTTTGCCGGGATCATGCTTGTTTATGTATACCTATGGCGAGACGAAGGCTATTCTTTGCCCGCTTATTTCCAGCTGGTTTTAAAGTCTGTTAACTGGCCGGTATTTTTAGCCATCTTTCCAATAATGTATTTTAAAGATGTGTTAGAAGCAGGAGGTGGAGTGGAACAGGTTGCGGTTTTTTTCCAGGATGCTGGGGTTCCCCTGCCCCTCCTTATGATTGCGGTCCCCTTTATTGGAGGGTTTTTTACAGGATCAAATACTGCAAATATTGGGATTTCCTTTCCCCTTTTCCTGCCAATGTTTCCCGAGGAAGGTTACATGATTTACGTTGCTTTTATCTACGTAAGCAGCGTTGTGGGCTACCTTGTGTCGCCTATCCACCTGTGTTTGATTTTAACCAAAGAGCATTTTAAATGTGATATAGGGGGCCTTTATCGGTTTTTCCTTGTCCCAAGCGGGGCTATAATGGGACTTGCCTTTATCCTGTTTTTGGTCTTAAGGTAATAAAAAGCAGGGACTCTTTTTAAGAGTCCCTGTTATTTTTTTGCTCAAATATGGTTTCCAGCTTTTCTTTTAAAAGATCTGGGGGAAGCTGTTCAAGGTTGTCAAGGAGGTCCTGGGCCTGGTCGTGCTCTTCGCGGGTAATTTTTCCTTCCTCCCACAGCCTATGGTAGGCTTCGGAAAAATAAACCATTATCTCAAGGTCAAGCTTATTCTTCACCAGGCATGCTCCTCTCAATGGAAAGGTTTTCCGGGTCAACAAAACGAATTCTTTCTTCGTCAAAGAATAGGATCGTGTGTCCCGTAAGCCCGGTTCGGTTTTTGGCGACGATTACTTCAGTATCCCTTTCTTTTCCTTCCTGGATTGCTTCTTCCCGGGCGCCAATTGAAGTATGGGCATGGCGATACAGGAAAAGGACACTATCAGCAATTTCTTCAATGTTTCCGGAATCCCTGAGATCGGAGAGAACGGGTCGTTTATCTGTCCTTGAAGTAAAACTTCTGCTGATCTGGGAAAGGAGAAGAATAGGAATTTCAAGCTCGGAAGCCATGTTCCTCAGTTGCAGAACATTTTCTCCTACTGCCCTGGCCATATTTTGCTGGCTGAAGCCTTCCTGGGGTAATTTTAGAAGCTGGAGGTAATCAATTACCGCAAGCCCCAAACCTCCGGTCTGGGCTTTAAATTTTCGCAGCCTGGCTCTAACCTGGGAAACGTTCAAACCCCGTTCGTCAGAAATACGCAGGGGAAGGTGGTAAAGGTTATCAAGGGCCTGGGCAACTTTAAGATCCTCATCTTCATTTGTTTCTCCCTGGCTGTATCTCCAGCCGTTAATTTCGGCCTCGGTAATTATCATCCTGTCGATTATTTCCTGGGCATCCATTTCCAGGCTGATAATGGCAACAGGAATTTTGCGTTTGATTACATTTAGAGCGACGTTTAAAGCGAAAGCAGATTTTCCAACTGAAGTAGAGGCAGCAAGGACACTTAAGTGTCCTTTTTTAATGCCTCCAAGAACTTTATCCAGGGAAATAAAACCCGTTAAAAGCCCGGTGTCGATTTGTTTGGACTTGCGGTCCATATAAGCCTGGTAGGCTTCCATTAAGGCTTCTTCCATGGTATAAATATGGCGTTGGACAAGGCCTTCAGTTGTTGCGGCAAAAATAATTTCCTGGGCCTTTGCCTGGCATTCTTCAAGCTTATTGTCTTCTTCAGATGCAATGTTTTGAATTTGTGCGGCTGCTTTAATCAGCTGCTGGCGCTGGTACCGGGCCCTAATTAACTCGACAGAAGGTTTTAACTCCGAGGGAGTTAAAAAGCCAGAGGTAAGTTTTTCGAGAAGATCTTCGGGTTCGGCTGCAAGGCCTTCTTTTTTTAACTGGATATATAAACGGGTCCGGGACAATTCACCGTGATCCTGATATTGCTGCAGCAAATGATGGTAAATTACCCTGGACTGGTTTTGAGAAAAATGTTGGGGCTGGAGCTGATCGGCGACTTCATCAATTAACTCCGGATTTTGTAATAGGATCCCGAGCACCTGGAATTCTTCCTGGGCAAAATCCTGTGCTTGCTTAGCCATTCTTACCTCTCTCCTTGGCGATTATTTTTTGCCGGATATCTCCTTTTAAACTGCAGATACGACAGGATTCAATAATTCTCTGCATAATCTTTTCCCCGAGATAGCCCAATCGGCGGGCCAGTTCGTTCAAGGAACAGCTTGTACTGATAACAAAGGGAAGCTGCCTTCCGTAACGATGGTCAATTATCCGGTAGAGCAGGCTGCTGGAAAAATCCGTTGCCTGTTCAGTTCCCAGGTCATCAACAATTAAAATTGGGGCCTGTTCAATATCCCGGATGAGCTGGTATTCGGAGTAAGGAGAATCCGGGGCGAAACTCAATCGGACAAGGAAAAGAAAATCGCTATAGGATATGTATCGGACGGCCTTTCCGTGGGCCAATAACTCATTGGCGATACAGGAAAGGAGAAAAGTTTTCCCGCTCCCAACAGGGCCATCCACAAGCAAACCCTGCTGGTTTGCTTCTTTTAGCTGGCTGTGGGAAAATTCCTGGGCTATTTTAAAAGCTTTTTTTGCCTTAACTTTTGGAGATTCCTTTCCGTTGGCTTCCCTGGTTGGATAGAGATCCAGGTTTGCAGTAGCGAAACTGGACTTAGCATAACGGGGCGGGAGGCCGGCCTGTTTTCGAATTAAGGATAAGTCTCTTTCCTGATTGCATGAACAGCGGATAAAACCCCTGGAGGTTAAAACCTCTCCTCGATCCTGGCACCTGGAGCAATCCCAGCGGGGCTCCTTAAAATCTTCGGGAATTCCTTTTTCTGAAAGGAGTTTTTGAAATTTAACCTTAAGGTCTTTAATTTCTCCCTGCAGTTTATTTCTTTCTTCCTTATTCAAGCCATGAAAGTTTGCCCCCCGCAGGGTAAATTCCTTTTTTTTGATTTCCTGGTCCAATTTAGCAACCTCGGGGTGTTGAGAAAAAATTTCATCCCGGCGTCTTGTGGCTTCCTCCAGTTTCTTTTGTTGTTTTGGGGAGGTCATTTCAGGCTTAAAAATAAAAGGCATATCTCAAAACCTTCCTCTCATCAATCTTCACGGAATTTATCGTAGTCCCAACCGGATCCTTCCTGGGTTGCTGCGGGGTCTTTTTGTTG
>PUKG01000235.1 GCA_003550445.1 Halobacteroidaceae bacterium | reverse complement strand
TTTTTTATTACCTCTGCCTTGTTTTCTCCACTGGCCATTAGAAGAATTTTATTGGCCCTCATTATTGAGCCCATTCCCATGGAAATTGCCCTGCGGGGAACATCATCAATAGAATCGAAAAACCGGCTGTTGGTTTTTATGGTTTCCTGGGTAAGTTTAACAACATGGGTTTCAGTTTTTAATTTAAAATCAGGTTCATTAAAGCCAATATGGCCGTTAGTCCCAACCCCCAGAACCTGCAGGTCTATTTCCCGAGCTTCCTTAATTGCCCTGTCATAACTTAGGCAGGCCCTGTCAATATTATCGGGTTTTCCGGGGGGAATATTAATATTCTCGGACTTAACATTTACATGTTTAAAAAAGTTTTCAAACATGTAATAATTGTAGCTCTGGGGGTGATCGGGAGCCAGACCAAGGTATTCATCCAGGTTAAAAGTTTTTACCTCCTGAAAATTAACCCGCTTTTTTTGGTACATTTCCACAAGCTGGGCATACATCCCCAGCGGGGTTGAGCCCGTTGCAAGCCCCAAAACAGAATCCGGCTTCAGGATAATCTGACTTGCTACAATTGATGCTGCTTTAATACTCATTTCATCGTAATTGTCAAGAATATGGATGCGCATAATTAATCCTCCCGGTCAAAAATTACCTCCAGAGGGCCAAGTAAAATTGACCCCGGCCCCATTAGTTCCTGCCTGAATTCTGCCATGTAAATCCTGGTTACCCGGAGAGGACCTTCAAGGTTTTCCGGAACGGGAAATTCCAGGTACCTCCACCCTTCCCAGGTTACTCTGCTTTCTTCCAGAGCGTCAAGGCGGTGAACCTCATCATCGGAATCATACAATTCAACCCTGAGCCAGTGCCCACTTCTGTCACCATAAACCCAGGTTCCCAGGTACCGGGGTATTTCATCCAGGAGCATGGGCCCAACTAAATATAGGTAGGCTGCAGCAGTTTCACCAGGAGGAGAATCCAGGTTATAATCGAAGCGAATTGTTTCATCTCCTCCGGGGGAAATTGTATCGGTAAGAGAATAATCGGTTCGGGCAAAAACTCCGTAATCAAAAAACCTGTTCCGTCCCCAGTGGTCCAGAAATTCAGGGGTTGGCCGCTCCTCAATCTCTTCAGGTTCTTCAGGTTCCTCCGGTCTTTCTATTTCCTCGGGTTCTTCTTCAACCCTGGGAACCCTTACCTCAGTTGAACGATAGGTAACCAGTAAGGAGTTGCTGACTGCACGCTCTCTTCCTTCTGAAGGCCTGTTTGCCAGCTGCAGACTCCATGTTTCAGGGTCAGAAACGAGCATTGTGGTGGAGCCTCCACCATCAAAGTTTATTGCATCCCGGGCACCCAAAAAAAGGAAAAAATCGGCAAGTTCATGCAGGTTCATGCCGTATGCATCATCCTGTCTTCCGTCCACTGTAACCAGGAATGTTTCACTGGGGTTGGTACCTACTGCAGTCCTGGGATGTCTTCCCGTAACCAGGGTCCGGGTATCAAGTTCCATTTTTTCTCCATCCTGGAGCAGGTAATGGGAACCGGCAAGAGCATCGGTGATTATCTGGAAAGGAGGTAAAAAAGCTGCTACAATTCGAACATTATCTCCGGGATTTAAGGACTGGATAAAATCTATTCCCTCCCAGCGTCCGCTCAAAACAACGCTGCCTTCTTCCAGGGGAGTTCCGCCTCCTGTTTGAGGCTGGCCTGCAGTCTCCAGGGTATGGTATGTGTTATAAGCCATGGGCCTCTGCAGCCCGGAAAGGACGATTTCCACGACCCCTTCTCTCTCGGGGGTCTTTTCCCCAAAGCGGGGAGTAAAAAGTTCCAGTTCACCCCAGAAAACCGTCCGGTTAACGGCATCAATCTCCATGGTAACACCACTTGCAAGGCTGGTTGCCCTTGTTACCATCCGAGGTTGTTCAATAAAAACCTTTCCTTCTTCAATACCCATAACCGGGTACTCCATCAGGCTTGCTACGAGCTCTCTCTGCTCTACATGAAGTCCCAGGGGAACACCGTAGGTTGTAGCCGTCCTGTCAAACTGGAAAAAATCAGCATTAATCGCTCCTACAACCCTCTCCCCCGGCTTATCCACCCGGGCTGCCTGAGCTCGGACGGTTTCCAGTCCAGAGGTCAGCTGGTCCTGTCCCAGGGCGGATCTAAGGTTAATATCGGGATCGCGGTGGTTAACCCTGAGAATCTGGATTGATTGTTTGTCTTCGGGTCCTGTTACCCGGAGGGAGATTAATTGCAACCCGGGAACAATTTCTTCTTCCTTTACTTCAATTTCTTCCGCGTCGGGAAAAAATTCCTCCCATGCCCCCACAACCGAGGGAAACAAGAAAAGCACGAGCAAAATTCCAACCAAAACCTTCCTGAACATCTTTCCCCTCCTTTCCATCCCCTTGTCCCTGATTTTATTCAACTCAAAATAACCTTTATCAGAAAATTCTCCAGATTTGCCCCTAATCCTTTTTTCGATGGGCTAATATAGATAGTATTGGTTATTTTATCGGACAAATTTCTGGTTTTGGTTAGGATCTTGATTTAAAATTCTTTTTATGGCCAGACACGCCCCGGAGTAATATCTCCCATAATTACCCTGCTTTTTGCTCCGGTTGCTCCGGGTACATTGTTGGCAACTTTTTCAAAGGAACAATAAGCAAGAATTGCCATTGCTACAGCTTCTTTGGCTTCACTGTTATGCCCCAATTCCTGATAACTCCTGCAGGGTATCTCTCCCAGTTCTCTCTGCAGCATTGCCATTAGGGTCGGGTTAAAACTCCCTCCCCCGCTTACAATAAATTCATCAACCATTAAGTCCCGTTCCAGGACGAATTTTCGGCAGGTTTGGGCTATGGACCTGGCTGTAAAGGCAGTGAGAGTAGCGAGAAAATCATCATCTCCTAAGCCGAGTTCCCTGCTTCTATCAAGGTGTTTTTCCACCAGGGGTTGTCCGAAATCTTCTCGCCCGGTAGATTTGGGGACATTCCGCTGTAAAAAAGGATGGGTCATCATTTCCTGTAAAAGGTCCTGATTAACTCTTCCCTTCGCAGCCCTTTTTCCGTCTGAGTCAAAGGTATCCCGGCCTTCTGTCAATATTTTCACTGCAGTATCTATCATCATATTCCCCGGCCCGGTATCCGTTGCAATAACCCGTTCCAGGTCTCCACTTGCGGGTAAATAGGTGAAATTTCCGATACCTCCAATATTCTGCAGGACTATGTTCTTTCCGCTCCCTCCAAAAAGGAGGTGGTCCACAAAGGGAACAATTGGAGCTCCCTCCCCCCCGGCGGCAATATCCCTGCTCCGGAAATTACTGATTGTGGTTATTCCCGTTTTTTCAGTTAAAACCCCTGCCTCCCCTATCTGCAGGGTTGAGGGTACCTCATGCCGGGGAAGGTGGTAAATTGTCTGGCCGTGACACCCTATCAGGTCAATTTCTTCCGGCTTCAATCCCTCCTTTTCCAGTAAGGTCCGGACACATTCAGCATAAAGGTGCCCCAGGGCAAAATTCAGTTCGCAGATTAAAGAAACATCTCCTGTTTCGGGACTGCTGGCCTTGAGGATTTTTTTCCCCAGCCCTTCGGGCATCGGAAAAGAATAAAAGGCCTTAAGTTCGTATTCCTGGAAATTGTTTTCTTCCATTTCCACCAGGGCAATATCAATCCCATCCAGGGAGGTTCCGGACATAATACCCAAAAGTTTAACTTTTCTTCCCGTT
>PUKG01000303.1 GCA_003550445.1 Halobacteroidaceae bacterium | reverse complement strand
CAGATCTTAAAAATGCCTGTTGCTCATGGAG
This sequence comes from Halobacteroidaceae bacterium, assembly GCA_003550445.1. Taxonomy (GTDB): domain Bacteria; phylum Bacillota; class Halanaerobiia; order B1SED10-174; family B1SED10-174; genus T1SED10-26. The sequence continues at coordinate 3,692 of PUKG01000303.1, read as the reverse complement.
ATGGCAGGTATTTTTGTTCTGAGGAACAACTTAAAGATTTAGAAGCCAAAAACCAGATAGTTTTCAGGTACTGTAATTCTCAGGGGATAGTCGGCGATGAATTCAATCCCAATGGCTCAAAAGGAGAAATAGCGGGAATTATCAATGAAAGAGGAAATATCCTGGGAATGATGCCTCACCCCGAACGGGCAATGGAAAAAATTTTGGAAGCACATACCGAGGATGGACGCCTCCTTTTCGGGTCTCTGGAAGGGGTGCTTAAATAGTGAAAATTGATGAAAAGGTTTTGAGCCAGGCAGGATTAACAACCGAGGAATTTAAAGAAATCTGTGCTTTAATTGGCAGAGAGCCCAACATGTTAGAACTTGCCCTTTTTGGGGTTATGTGGAGTGAACACTGCAGCTACAAATCTTCTCGGGCTCTTTTGAAAAATTTTCCCGTTGAAGGCCCCGGAGTTTTGCAGGGACCCGGTGAAAATGCCGGTGCTGTTGATATAGGGGATGGGAAAGCGGTTGTTTTCAAGGTTGAAAGCCACAATCACCCTTCTGCAATTGAGCCCTATCAGGGTGCAGCTACAGGTGTTGGAGGAATAGTAAGGGACATTTTTACAATGGGTGCTCGCCCCGTAGCCCTTCTAAATTCCCTCCGGTTTGGGCCTTTAGAAGAAAAACGAACCCGTTACCTTTTACAGGGTGTGGTAAAAGGGATTGGAGATTACGGAAATTGTATAGGGGTTCCCACGGTAGGAGGAGAAACATTTTTTCATCCCAGTTACCGGGGGAATCCCATTGTTAATGCAATGTGCGTCGGGATAATAGAAAAAGAAAAACTAACCCGAGCAAGTTCAAAAAACCCCAATGCTCCAGTAATGCTTGTTGGTTCACGAACAGGAAGAGACGGGATAGGAGGAGCAAGCTTTGCTTCCGATCAACTTTCTGGGGATTCAGAGGAAGATCGCCCTGCTGTCCAGGTTGGAGACCCTTTCATGGAAAAACTTCTCCTGGAAGCCTGCCTGGAACTAATTGATAAAGAACTGGTTGAAGGGGTTCAGGACCTTGGGGCCGCAGGACTGACCAGTTCTTCAGCGGAAGTTTCTTTCCGTTCTGGCCTGGGCATGGAAATAAACGTGGAAAAAGTTCCCCGCCGGGAAAAAGGGATGTCTCCCGTAGAGGTAATGCTTTCAGAATCCCAGGAAAGGATGCTGATCATCCCAAAGGAAAACAAAACTGAAGAAATCAAGGAAATCTTTTCCCGCTGGGGCCTTGACGTTGCTGTAATTGGGCGCATGGTTTCTGAACCGGACCTGGTGATAAAAGAAAACGGGGAAACCATGGCTAAAATAAACGCCTCCTTCCTTGCCGATCTTGTGCCTTCGAGAAACCTCAGGGTAGAGGCTCCGCCCCAAAAGAAAAGAAGAAAAGAATTTAAAGCCCCTGAGGACCTAAAAAAAGCATTTTTTAAGCTTCTTGAATCCCCCAATCTTGCCTCCAGAGAGTGGATTTTTGAACAATTCGATTATATGGTTGGAACAGATACTGTTGCTGGGCCCGGGGAAGGCTCAGCTTTGATCAGAGTTCCGGGCAGCAAAAAGGGCCTTTCTATATCTCTGGACGGGAATAGCCGATATTGTTCTCTTGACCCAATAACAGGTGGTCGGATAGCTGTCGCTGAAGGAGCCAGAAATAGCTATGCCCGGGGGGCACGGCCTTTGGCTGTTACTGACTGCTTGAATTTTGGAAATCCAGAAAAACCAATAATTTACTGGCAATTTGAACAGGCCATTTTAGGCCTTGCCGAGGCCTGTAGAGCCTTTGATATGCCCGTTGTTAGTGGAAATGTTTCTTTATACAATGAAACTGAAGGATCTTCAATTAATCCCACGCCGGTAATTGGAGTAGTAGGTTTAATTGATGACATTAACCAGTTCCTTCCTGCAGTCCTGAAGGAGGAAGGGGATTTAATTTTCCTGCTGGGAAAAACCAGGGAAGAACTTGAAGGAAGCGAATATGAAGAAGTAATTTGGAACAGGGAAGAAGGATATCCTCCGGAGGTAGACCTGGCCCGGGAAAGGAAAACTGGAGAAACCCTGATAAAAGCAAATAAATTGGGTCTTTTAAAGTCGGCACAGGATCTGGCAGAAGGCGGACTTGCCCAGGCAATATCGGAAATGTCCTTTGCCGGAAAAGTTGGAGCAGAAATCAACCTGCCCGGAGAGTTTCCTGCATTTATCGAACTTTTTTCTGAAAGCCAGGGCCGATACCTGGTTACCTGTTCCCCAGAAAAACGGATTGAGCTGGAAAAATTATTTAATGCCGAGGATATTGAATGTTGTTTAATTGGGACCGTTGGAGGTAGTTCGGTTAATTTTAAAGGACACTTTGAGGCCAATGTTAAGGAGATGGAAACCGCATGGAGGGGATGTTTGAGCCGATGGATGGAGTGATGGATAAATTTAGAGAGGAATGCGGTCTTTTTGGAGTGGCAAGCTCAAGACAGGATGCACCAGAACTTACTTTTTTTGGTCTTCATGCCCTGCAACACAGAGGGCAGGAAAGTGCAGGGATTGTAGTAGGAAATGGCAAAGAACTGGAGGGCAAAAAGGGAATGGGCCTGGTTACCCAGGTGTTTGACCCCAAAGACCTTGAAGAAATGGACGGGAAAATGGGGATAGGCCATGTCAGGTATTCCACCACGGGGGCAAGTATGGAAATTAATGCCCAACCCATTTTGATTCGGTCCCTTACAGGCAGTATGGCCCTTGCTCATAACGGAAACCTTACCAATAGCCATAGATTGAGACAGGAACTGGAGAATTCCGGATCGATATTTCACTCGACTCTGGATACTGAAATCCTTGCTCATCTTCTGGCAAGACCGGGCTTTAAAGATTTTGACGAAGCCCTTTCCCAAAGCCTTTTAATGCTGGAGGGGGCTTATGCCCTGGTAATTTTAAGGGGTGATACCGTTTATGGAGTTCGAGATCCCCAGGGTTTTCGACCCTTAATACTGGGGCAAATTGGAGAAGATTACCTCCTTGCTTCGGAAAGTTGTGCTTTCCATACCATTGGTGGTCGGGTAATCAGGGAGGTGGAACCGGGGGAAGTTGTAAAATTGAAACCTGGGAAAATTGAAAGTTTTAGGTTTGCCAGTCCTGGTCCCCAGAAGTTTTGTGTTTTCGAGTTTATCTATTTTGCCCGTCCTGATAGTACTTTTGGGCTTGACAATGTTCACCGAGTCAGGCAAAGGATGGGAAACCAGCTTGCCTCGGAATATGCTCCCAAAGGAGACCTGGTTATCCCCGTTCCTGATTCTGGAAACTCTGCAGCCCAGGGATATGCCAGGGCCCGGGATCTTGCTTTTGAACTGGCACTGATAAAAAATAAATATGTGGGCAGGTCTTTTATTATGCCCCGGCAGGATTTGCGTGAAACTCAAGTAAAATTAAAGTTAAGCCCAATAAGAGAATTAATTGATGGCAAAAGGGTTATCCTGATTGATGATTCCCTGGTCCGGGGTACCACGAGCCGTTATATTGTAAAAATGGTCCGGGACGCAGGGGCAAAAGAAGTTCACCTGGGAATTTCCTCTCCACCGGTTAGTTATTCCTGTTATTATGGACTTGATACGACCAAAAGACAGGAATTAATTGCTGCCCATAAAAATACCCAGGAAATTGCCAGGCATGTGGGTGT
>PUKG01000091.1 GCA_003550445.1 Halobacteroidaceae bacterium | reverse complement strand
TGGGTGTTACTATTTTTTACATGATTTTTGGAGAAAATGTGCAGCTCATTCAGGGTTTTGCCTTTGGTGCCTCCTCTATTGCCCTCTTCGGAAGGGTAGGAGGTGGTATTTATACCAAGGCCGCTGATGTTGGGGCTGATCTTGTTGGGAAAGTTGAAGCAGGAATTCCCGAAGATGACCCGAGAAACCCCGCCGTTATTGCTGATAATGTTGGAGATAATGTAGGGGATGTCGCGGGAATGGGAGCAGATCTTTTTGAATCTTATGTAGGTTCAATCATTGCAGCAATTGCTTTAGGTGCCCTTATTGCCCCGGAGTTAATTCTTCTGCCCCTGTTAATTTCCGCAGCAGGTATTATCACAGTAATTATCGCGACAACTGTTGTTAATGTAAAAGAAGGAGCCGATCCTGCCAAAGCCCTGGAAAGGGGAACCCTTGTCAGTGGGGTCCTTCTGGTAGTTGCCGCCTTGATCCTGGTTAATGTGGTTGTTGGTTCGGGGCATATGGGGCTTTTCTGGGCAATAGTTGCAGGCCTTGTTGCGGGACTGGTAATCGGTCGATCTACCGAGTACTATACTTCCCCTGAAAGAAAACCTGCCCAGAGTATTGCTGATAGCTCCCAAACCGGCCCGGCAACTAATATAATTCAAGGTCTTGCCGTTGGAATGCGCAGCACCGCAATCCCGGTAATTGTTATTGCCCTTGCAATTATTATTTCTTATGCTCAGGGCCAAAATGCCCTAGGAGATGCAGCAGGTGGGCTTTATGGAATAGCTCTTGCAGCAGTGGGAATGCTTTCAACCGTTGGAATGACCGTTGCAGTTGATGCCTATGGCCCTATTGCTGATAATGCTGGAGGAATTGCCGAGATGGCAAACCTGGATCCCAAGGTTCGGGAACGGACTGACAAATTAGATGCAGTTGGAAATACTACCGCTGCTATTGGAAAAGGTTTTGCAATTGGTTCGGCCGCTCTTACAGCACTGGCATTATTTTCAGCCTTTACCCAGGCTGCGGGCCTTGAGCTAATTGATTTGATTCAACCCCAGGTAATCGCCGGCCTTTTCCTCGGTGCTGGATTACCCTTCCTCTTTACATCCATTACCCTTCAGTCAGTTGGCAAGGCGGCCTATGAAATGATTGAAGAAGTTCGCCGGCAGTTTAAAGAAATGCCGGGTATTATGGAAGGAACCACCAAGCCTGACTATGCCCGCTGTGTTGATATCAGCACCAAGGCTGCTCTTCGAGAAATGGTTATTCCAGGACTTCTTGCAGTGCTGGCTCCAATTGTGGTTGGTTTATGGAGCGTGGAGGCCCTTGGAGGACTGCTTGCTGGTGCCCTTTCCTCGGGAGTTTTAATGGCTGTAATGATGGCCAATGCCGGAGGGGCCTGGGATAATGCCAAGAAATATGTTGAATCCGGACACTATGGCGGCAAAGGAACGGAAACCCATGCTGCTTCAGTGGTCGGAGACACCGTAGGTGATCCCTTTAAAGATACCTCAGGACCTTCCCTGAATATTTTGATAAAGTTAATGACTATTGTTTCACTGGTATTCGTGCCCCTCTTTTTGTAAAATAAAAAAAGAAAGCCTCTGCCTCTGGTGGAGGCTTTTTTTATGAAAAAACTTAAATCATATGTTATAATATGGAACAGGGAAAGGGGAATGAGAGTGAAAATGGAGAATCCGCAAAAATGCTTTGGTTGTGGGCAGGAAAATAAAGACGGGTTGAAGCTTTCTTTTTCTTATTCCGAGAATAAAGCCTGGACGGAAACCAAGCTGGAAAATAAATTCCAGGGCTTTCCGGGGATAGCTCATGGGGGAATTGTTACTACCCTACTGGATGAAGTCATGGCCAATATTCTTATGAAGAAAGGGCTATTTGCAGTTACTGCCAAACTTGAAGTCAGGTTTAAAGAGCCAGTTCCAATCGAAGAAAATATCCTGCTTGCAGGAGAAGTTGACGAAGAAAAATCATCCTCAAGACTAAAATATTTATCGGCATGGATTGAAGATGAAAAAGGGAATGTTCTTGCCCAGGCCGAGGGTGTTTTTGTGGATCAAACCAAAAAGATTATGGAAAGAAAATCAGAGGAGGAATCCTGATGACCCGAGAAGAAGCACTGGATCTTGTTAAGAAAAAGGTAAAACAAAAAAACCTGATAAAGCATTGCCTGGCTGTTGAAGCCGTAATGCGCAGGTTAGCCAGGGAATTTGGTGAAGATGAAGAAAAGTGGGGATTGACAGGTTTGCTTCACGATATTGATTATGGAGAAACCATGGATAATCCCGAAAAACATAGCATGCTGGGAGCAGATTATCTGGAGGAAATGGGTATGCCCCAGGATATGGTGCAGGCAGTAAGAGTCCACAACGAAGCCCATGGCCTGGCCAGGGAAAGCAATCTTGATAAAGCTCTTTATGCTGCTGATCCCCTGACAGGATTAATCGTTGCGGGTGCTTTAATCCACCCTGAAAAAAAACTTGCTCCATTGGATACAGAATTTTTACTAAACCGTTTTCAGGAGAAATCCTTTGCCCGGGGAGCAAATAGGGAACAGATTTCATCCTGTTCTGAGCTCGGTTTAACCCTGGAAGAGTTTATTGGCATGGGCCTTGAAGCCATGCAGGATATAGATAAAGATTTAGGTCTTTAGGAGGTGGCATTGTGAATATTTACGATTTAATTGCGAGGAGAAGGAGTATCAGAAAGTTTGAGCAAAAGGAAATTGAGCGGGAGAAACTGGAAAGGGTTTTAAATGCTGCAAGGCTTGCTCCCTCCGGGAAAAATGTACAGGCCTGGAAGTTTATTGTTATCCGGGACCAGGAATTGAAAGAAAAGCTTGTAGAAGCCTGTAAAGGGCAGAAATTTATGGCCGAAGCGGATGTAGCCGTGGCCGTTGCTGTAAACGAAGAGGAAGTTTATCAGGGCCATGGAAATTACATGACCTCCTTTGCTGTAGACGGGGCCATTGCCCTGGACCACCTTATTCTCGCGGCAACCCATGAAGGTCTTGGAACCTGCTGGATCGGGGCTTTTGATGAAGAAAAAGTAAGGAAGATAGTAAAGGTTCCCAAGCCCTATCGAATTGTTGCCCTAACTCCCCTTGGTTATCCTGCCCAGGATGGAAGGGACAGGGGAAGGAAGACTATGGAAGAAGTTGTAGTTTATGACCAATGGAAATAAAAAGGGAGGGCATCCCGGAGAGGGGTGCCCTTCAGAGGATTTAAGAGGAGGAAAAATTTTATGAGTGCAAGACAGGAAATCCTTGAGTTCATGCGGGGAAAAAGTTACCGGCCAATGACTTTTGAAGAACTGGTTAAGGAATTTGGACTGGCAAGAAAGGATCGAGAACCCTTTGCCCAGTTGATCGCAGAACTCGAAAAAGATGGCGCAATAGTTAAAACCAGGAAGGACCGTTACGGAATACCGGAAAAAATGAACCTGGTGGTGGGTGTCCTGCAGGGGCATCGCAAAGGGTTTGCCTTTCTTTTGCCTGAAGATCCCGAGCAACCTGATATTTACATTGGTCTTGAGAATATGGATGGTGCCATGCATAGGGATAAGGTTATTGTCCGGCGGTTAAAAAAGGGTAAAGGAGAAAAAGAAGAAGGAGAAGTAATAAGGATCCTGGAAAGGGCTAACGAAAAGGTGGTTGGTCGCCTGGAAATGGTTCGAAATATTGGTTTTGTTGTTCCTGATGATCCCAGGATTTATTATGA
>PUKG01000216.1 GCA_003550445.1 Halobacteroidaceae bacterium | reverse complement strand
GGTAACGGTAAAGCGGAAGGGGTAATATTCATACTTAACCACAAAATAACAGGGAATTGGAACTGAAGGTCCCTTTTCCAGGTAAGCTCCTTCATATATGTCAAGGACAATTCTCTCAAAATCGTTATGCCTGCCCCACCTGATGTCCCTCAGATCCCTGCCATCGGTTATTTCCCCGCCCTGGATACTTATTTTTTCTGCAGTGTAAACATTTTGTTTATCAATGGGGGCTTCAACCGCAGCCTGAGAAATCACCGAAAAAATTACAGAAATAAGGAGAGCAAAGCCAAAAAACCTGCTTTTTTTCATCTTTCTCATCCTTCCCTTTCGGGTAACTTCTTTTTCTATCCGACAAATTAAACACCCTGAATTCTTTCTTCTTATCTTCTTTTTTTTTATCCCTTTTCCTTTTTTCCCTTCACAAAGAAAAAAGGGGCGGCTATCCGCCCCTTTTGGTATTATAACTCCCCTTTTCTTTTTAAATTATAAGACAACTACCTTATTCTAATTCCAAAAGGGAAGAACCTAAACACCTTGAATTCATCTTCATACTCAACAAGGGCAAAGGTGAAAGGCTCCAATTTTTTTTCATCTTTTCCCGGTTGATTGTTATTTTCCAGTTTCCCCGGAATTATTGTTTCCTCATTACCATTGGTAATAGTGGTTTCCACAAAGGCCTGGAAAAGACGAAGGGGTTCTTGGGAGTATTCAATCGAACCATATTCTAATTCAGTAAGGTTCTCAATTTCATTAAAATAACGATATCTGTAAGAGATTTTTTCAACATTCTCTTCGGTAACCATTTTTCCTGGTCCTTCCCAAAGAAAGTCCTCGATAAATTTTTCTTTAAAAGCTTCCTCAGATACCACCCAATCTTCTATCAAAAACAAATCATAATATTCCAGTAATGTTGCAAATTCTTCCTCCAGGTCATATTTTGCAGGATCCTCCTGGTCTTTTTCGGGATCTTCAGCTAAGTCTTTTAATTGTTCTAAGTAAGCTCCCACAAGGTCATTGTAGTCTGAAACAAAAGAATTCAACGTATCTGCAATTCCAATTTCCTCTACCATAGGTTCAATTTCATTCTGAAAAATTCCGCACCCTGAAAAAGCCAACCCCAAACTTAAAGCCAAAATCATCAAAAAAACCAATCTACCTTTGTCCAATTAAGCTCCCCCTTTTGAAAAGAATTTTAAGTAATAAGGGTTATAATTCCTCCCAAAAAAAGGTTATCCTTTTTTCTTTAAAATTATTTAATTTTTTTGCTGGAGTTAAATTTTAAACTTTTTAATAAGAAAAAATGGCCGGTAAAAACAATTATTGATATTCCAGCTGTAACCCTACTCCCACCTCTGTAACCTCCATCACCTGATTTAACTGAATTTTACTCTGTAAATCTGTACAGTGACAGGCATGGAAATTTTTCAAATCCAGCCCTGCTAAGTACTCCTTAGTTCCTTCTATTTGTTCAAGAGAGGGTTTCTGCAGGTGAAGACCGCCAATAATATCGACAATTCTGTACTCTTTACAAACCCTGCGGGCGGTTTCCACTATATTGCAAATTCCCGAGTGAGAACACCCGGTTATTATAACCAGGCCATTTTCCGAAACATAAGCCAGGGCAGAATCTTCCCGGAGGTAATCCACCCATCTTTCAAATCCCCGGTCGTCTTTAATTTTTTTCTTTCCTTCAAAAGGAAATTCTCGATCGATTTCACCAAGGTAAACCAGCCGATCGGTAATCCAAACCGGTTCCGTGCTTTCCTGAACCCGGAAAGTTTTTTCCAAAGCCTGACGCCCCGAGAAAATTCCCACCATGTTCTTTTTCTCCCTTACCCGGTCTCCAATGATATCGGGGTGGAGAATTAACCTTGGTTTAGGAGCCTTCTTCCCCTCTTCTCTTTCCCAGAGCAGCTTAATTAACCCCTCCAAACCACCGGTATGGTCTGTATGACCGTGAGATATCGCAACTGTTGTGCATTGACTCAGGTCTATCCCTAATTTAAAAGCATTTTGCAAAAAAACTTCCGAGTATCCCAGGTCAAAAAGAACTTTTTCCTCCCCATCCTCAATAAAAAAAGACAGGCCAGGCTCTGCAAGAAGGTAATCGTCAATAATTGAATTGTTATCAACAAGGACTGTTAATTTCATAGCCTCACCCCTTTCTATTTTTTTCACAGAAACTTTAAAAAAACTAACAATACTTTTTTCCCAAAAAATTAATATTTTTATCTTTTCAGAAGCCAAATGGTAAAGAAAACAGCAGAGGAAACTAAAACACCTGCAGTAATATAGGTTGAGGTTTCCTTCTCCATGAACATTCTGACATCCCACCAGATCCTGGGCATCCCCAGAATATCCTTTAACCCCCACCTTTCTTCATCTCCGATAGCAAAAACGTACTTATCGGTGTTACCCTGGAAATCGAATACTGCCGCGTAATATGTCCCTGTAGCGGGAGCCAAAAGATTCATTTCCTGTCTCTCCCAGTACCTGGTCTGGGTAAAGGGCTCAAAAAAGGAGCTTTCCTGGCCATCCTTAAACTGCCTGACAATTAAACCTTCACCTACTTCAGGTCTGAGAATTTCTGGAATAAATTCTTCTTCCAACCCATTAAAATCCGTCTCCAATCCCGGTCCCAAAAGGGCTATTAATGGGAAAAAGCTTTCTAACCTTTCCAGTTGGGGAACCAGCAGGGAAAGGTAGATTTTTTCCCCTTTTTTGACACCATCCAATCGATAAAAATGAACCTCTCCCGGTATTTTCAATTCATTGTAAGCAGCCCAGGATACCCGATGTTCTTTTATTTCAATTGGATTCTCCCTGGTTGCTGGCCCTGTTGTATCCACAGGTTTGTGGGCATGGGCATAAAAAGAAAAGAGGACAAAAAAAATTGAAAACAAAACCAATGACCCGGCAAACGGAAAAAACCTTTTCATTTAATCGCCCCCTTTCGGCTTAATTATACACCTTCCCTCTCCTTTATTCAATCAAAGTTTCAAAGCAAGAAAAAGAGCTAAAAAGGTTTTTCCTTCAATAAGCAAACCTTACCATTTTTTCGGAAAACCTGAATTTCCCTGTTAATAAAATAAACCAACATAAAAAACGCCCCCTTAAAAAGGAGGCGTTTTTGCAGTATGTTTTATTCGTAAAGGACCACAATTCTTCCCTCAACTTTGGGGAAAATTGGGCTGTTTTCCTGGATATAGCGGATAAACATTTGCTGGTCATTCAGATCATGAGTTTCAACCTGGGGCTTGTCTACAAACATCGTGAAATCGTCGCCTCCAGCTACCAGGAAATCATTTGTTGCCAGGGTGTAGGTTGCGTTCTCATCGATTGCTTCTCCGCCGATGTAAACCCTGTCTACCCTTTCCCCTGCAGGCCAATCAGGGTAAAAGTAAAATCTGAGGCCGCTAACCTGTAAGAAAGAACCTGAAGCTTCGGGGTAATTCCTTACACCGTGTTCAAGGGCAGCGATAATATCGGCTCCGGTTAATTCTATAGTAACAACTGAGTTTTCAAAAGCCATTATATCCATAGCATTTTCAAGGGTGAGAGTTCCCATTGCTGCAGGGGCCCTTATCCCTCCACCGTTGTAAACGGCAACATCTGCCCCGGTGAAATCCCGGATAATGTCACAAACCAGGTTCCCCAGGTTGGTCTCCTGTGACCTCACATGTTCTCTGTCACCAACCAGGGAAACAAGGGTTTCCCCAATTTCGGTGTCCAGGG
>PUKG01000070.1 GCA_003550445.1 Halobacteroidaceae bacterium | reverse complement strand
TTTTTCCCCGATAAAAGGTTGTTACCTGCTCTATTGATGGGGTTTTCGAGACAAAATCAAAACATTCCAGGGCTTTAGCCACCTGATCCCGGACAAAAACCCTGTCTTCCAAACCCGCTCCAGCAAAAACCGAAGCCTTGATCATGTTGGATCCACCAAAACCTTTTCGGTCCAAAATTTTTCCTACCCGCTCCAGGGAACCATTATCGAAAGAGTCCTCCCTTTTTTCCAGTTCCTTAAGCATTTGAGTATAAGGTTTGAAGGATGGTTCAAGCCCCTTTTCCAAAAAAACTCTGCAGGCGGTTTCAACACCCAGGGGACTGTGGAAATCTTCTTTAATCCACCCTGTTTTATCCTGCAGTCCCAGGAAAAAATTTACCCGGTTATCCCGGATTAATTCTTTTTCCAGGTCTTTATCCCTTTCCCCCAATATTTCTTTCTTTATCCGGTATTTTATTGATGGACAGGATTTTTCCAGCAACCAACTAATAATTTTTTCCAAAGTCCACCTCCCACTCTAACCCCGAGGTTAATTTTTCTTTAATATCTAATTCTTAACCCAAACAGCTTTAATTCTTTATCCATCCTTTGGCTACTTTGATTTTTTTCTTTGACCACTTATCCGATTTCCACCTTTAAAAACTTTTCCCACCTTCCCCTTGTTAGAGCATAAATCCCCAGGGAGCCTGCCCATAACCTTAAAGGTTCTCGGCCAAATTCAGCAAAATATTCCTTTATTATTGATCCCTCTTCCTGCTGGGGATATTTGAGGGCAAGAGTCATATGGAAAACGGGAGGTATTTCTTCTGCCCAAAACTTAATGGGAAAGTTGGTAACTAGCTCTTCCCTCAATTTTTCAATGGGAGTTAGGGGAGTTGGAGATAGGTAAAGAACTCTGGTTGTGGGGAAGGAAGAAATTGGCCGGGCAAAAAAAGGAAATTTTGGTGTTGCCCCGGCAATTTCTTTTAACTCTCCCTTTGCCTTCTCATCAATATTATCCGGGAGAAGAAAGTCATAAAGAAGGGTTATGTGAAAAGGGATTTCTCCGCCAGCATCATGAATATGTTTTTTCCTAAATTCATCTATCCCCTCAATTGGCCCTTCAGGAAAAAGGACAACTATACTCCGCAGGGCTTTTTGCTGCAAAACAACCCCTCCTCTAATTAAAAATTGGATCCAGGCAAAACCCAGAAAGTCAAGAATTACCTTTCCACCTTTATTCTCCAATAAATCAATTTTACTTTTCTTTAATCTCTTTCCCTCCACCAGAGGGGAATAGTTGACTCGAAGTTCTGGAAATCATCCATTACTTCTTCTGCTTTCTTTTTCATGTACTCCACTTCTTCCTCCCCAAAGGGCTGAGCCCAAACAACTGAATAAAGGATCACGCTTGCCAGGTACAGGGTTAAAAGGGGGAAAAAATCTTCGGGGATCCCATCTGGGAAATAACCTTCCAGTTGGCCCCGGCAGAAAGGTATGCTGTGTTCCCTGCTGAACATTTCCATCTTGTAGAAATCCTCAAAAGGGTCCCCATAATCCCAGCGGTTAAAATCAATTACCCCCAGGTTTTTCCCCGGAGAAAGGACAAGGTTCCCGGTATGGTAATCCCCGTGCTGAAAAACCTGGGGCCTGTTTTGTAGAAGGTGGAGGTTCTCATTGATAAATTTTTGAGCAAGGTAATCATTTGTTACCTTCAGTCCCGATTCCGAATATTTCTCAAGCCTCAACCTGATTTTTCTTCCCATTTTTTCACTCCATCTTTCCTGTTTTTCTGGAGGGGAAATGGAGTGAATTTTTTTCAAAGTCCTTCCAGCCTCAAACCCAACCCTGTACTGTTCTTCCTGGTCAAGTTTCCCCATTACTTCATCCAGGCTCTCACCTTCCACCCAGGAAAGGAGAACAAAAACATTTTTTCCGTCAACACACTCTCCTATATCAACAGGTTTGGACATGGTAATTCCCAGTTCAGCTGCTTTTTCCAGGACCTCAAATTCTTCTTTTCTTTTTTTACAAAACTCTTTAGGGGAAATCCGCAGGTTAAAATTCCCCCCCTCAGGGGTTTCAACAAAAAACTTTTTTTCCTCGGACCATCCTTTATCAACATAATGGACCGAGCTATAATCCCGGAGAAGAGGAATCCCCCGGCAAATCTTTTCTATTTCCCTTTGATCCATAAAGATCCTCTCCTCACCTAAATAAAAAAACTTAACGGTTTTTCTCCACCCCGGCTGCTTTAATCAATATTCTCTTTTTTCATTCAATAACAAACTTTTCGGGAGGAAAATCTTCAACAGATAGGGCAATCTCTTTTTAGATGGGAAAATTCCCCCACATTTTTTTCCTCCTGTGGCCTGTTAAAGGTCTTTTTCCGAAATCAGCAGGAAACCGATCCCCTTTAAAACCTCCAGGAGAGTCAAAGATCTATAAAAGGAATCTTTCATTTGGGGAAAAAACTGATCCAATTCTCCCGAAGGATGCCATCCACGGTCGCCTTAAGGTTGGGATTATTTACAGGATTTTTACTTATAAAGTCGGAACCAGTTAATCCCTTTAAAATTCTCATGGGGCTTATATGGTTCCAAAACCTGGGAGTTCCCAGGCCCCACCTTCAAAACCCATTTCCTTTTCTTTTCCACTCCCGCACAAAATCTTCCTTTTTTATCAAAGCTTATCCCAAACTTGTTTTTTCAGTTTTAATCTTTCCAAATAAACCCTTCCCCCCTGGCTTGATCTTTCCTTTTTAACCCAATGATAAGTAATTAATAAAATGCCGCCCTTATCGCTGAACCGAAAGGGCGGCTGATTTTAATAGTGGGAAACCAGATGAACTATAATTTTATCTGCCGGAGTTGGGGAAAATCTTCTGCAATTCTTTCCAGTTTTTCCTTTTCAATTGGGGTGGGATGGTGGGCTTCAAGGATATCTCTGGCCAGCTTATTGGCTTTTCCCGTTGAAGTCCAACCACCTTTCTGCAACCAGCTCACATAAGAGCTTCTCTCGGCAACCCTAGGTTCAAAATTTTCCGTCCGCATGTGGCGTAAGGTATGGGGATGGGTAACATAATTCCCTCCGGGGCCTACTTCCTTAATTGTATCGAAAGCAAGGGTTTCCTCTTCAATTTCAATACTCCTGGTTGCCCTGAGGGCCATCCCGTTAATTTCATCATCAATAATCAGTTCCTCCAGGCTAAAAACCATACTTCCATCAAGTAACCCCGCTGAATTGTGAATTAGTTGAGCCCCGGCAAGGGAAGGCATCAGGCTCCCCATTCCCTTTTCAAATCCGGCTTGAATATCACTGGTTTTGGAATCAGTAACCCCCCCAGTTGAATACATTGGGAGGTTGTAGAAAGTTGCAAGCTGGGCCAGGGCTGCATTCATCAAGCCGCTTTCCACGGCACCAAAAAGAAACTGCATTGAACGCATATCAGCAATCGTGGGTACAACACTGTAAAAAACTGGAGTGCCGGATTTAAAAACCTGTAATAAAAAAACACCACTTAAGGCTTCTGCATTAAGCTGAGCAATCTGTCCGGCAAGGGTAATGGGAGTTGTCAATCCGGCAATTGAGCAAACAGATGTTACCACCGGGATCCCAGCCTGGGCGGCTTCATACATGATCTGGACATAGTTGTGTTCAATTTTCAAAGGACTGATCAGGCAGGTAATAAAACTAACAAGGGGATTTTCAGCAAGGTTTTTCTCCCCGTTTATTATCTGTGCAATGCGAATTACATCCCTTGCTCCTTCAAGGGT
>PUKG01000164.1 GCA_003550445.1 Halobacteroidaceae bacterium | reverse complement strand
TCAGGTAAGCATTTACAACTGTAGTTGAAGTCCTCTCATATTCCCTAAATTCATTCATAATAGTATGGGAAGTTGAAACCGCAAAACCTTCCTCTTTTAAAATTCTGGCCGCAATTTGTTCAGGATAGGGGTTTAAGTAGGAGTACAGGAAAATTATTGCAACAGTTTCTATTTCCAGTTCTCGCATCCTTTGGGCAATCTGGAGGATTTCTTCCTGGTCCAGAGGTTCTTTTTCCCTTCCATCAGCAAAAAGCCTGCCCGAAACCCCAAATCTAAAATCTCTGGGGATCAGGACTTTTTCTCTTTGATAATCAAGCTTATAGAGATCTGTTCTTTCCTGCCGTCCAATTTCCAGGATATCTTCAAACCCTTTATTGGTTAGTAACGCCGTTCGGGAACCCTTCCTTTCAAGGAGCGCATTGGTGCCTACGGTTGAACCGTGAACAACCTGTTTTCTTTTTCCCCTTCCTATTTCCTCAAAACCTTTTAATACTGCCTCGGAAGGGTTATTGGGGGTAGAAGGAACCTTATGAACCAGCCATTCACTTTTATCGCGAAAAATAAAATCGGTGAAAGTTCCACCGGTATCAACGCCAATAATTTCCATGTAAGCCCTCCTTTCCTTCCCCTTAAAGATTTCCTGAAAAATAGAAAAAACCCCTTCTTAAAAAACCGCATCCATTATTACCTACCCCGATGAGAAAAGCCCCGGTATCAGGTAACTTTATCAATACCGCACCGGGGGCAAACAACAATTAGCTAAAAAACCTGGAGGGGTTTTTTGTTAAAGATTTGCAGGAATTAATTTCCCAACTTTTTTACAAGCTCTACCCTTCTGTTTTTTGCTCTACCACTTTCAGTTTCATTTGAAGCAACAGGGGCCAGGGGGCCCACTCCCCGGGCAGTTAAACGATTTGGATCAATTCCCAGGCTATTTACCAAATATTCCACTACTGCCTGGGCCCTCCTTTCAGATAAACCGATATTATAATCCAGGGATCCAGTATCATCTGTATGACCAACAACATATAATTCTAATCCCGGAAATTCATTTAAGAGATTTGCAATCTCTCTAAGCACCGGTTCAGATTCAGGGTTAATATCAGCACTGTCAAAACCAAATTCAATTCCATAAATGGAAATTGAACCTGTCCTGGTTATTCCTTCATAAAGGTTATCGACTGTTACAAGCCCTTCTTCCATGGGAGCAACCTCAATTATATCAAGTTGGACTTTTCCCAGATCTCTATGAGCGGGTGAAGTTATTCCTCCATTGTGAACATAAAGGGAAACATAGATATCCCCTTCTTCTCGATGTAAAACCCCCGTCAAAAAGCGGGAATCATTAGAAGATCTTAAATAGTTTCCTCTTTCGGCTGTTCTGACTCCTTCAAGGGGAATTTCCAAGTAGTAATAGCCTCCGTGCCAGTCGCCAAAATAAGCTACTTCACCTCCTGCAGCAGAATACAGGATTTCAAAACCTCCATTTATTAATTCATTTTCATAGTTTCTAAAAATCTCCAGGGTTGAACGACCTTCGGGAACAAGGTAAGTAATCTTATTTACCCTGCCTTCAAGGGTTTTAAATTCCGAAGGTAAATAAAGGGTCCGGCCCTGGTAGAAACCGGGAAAAGGAATTGTTTCTAGATCCACAACCTCCCTTGTTACACTCCCCAAAACAAGGTTATACTCATCAAAAGCAACGTCCTCATAAGCAAATATTATGGAATCTGAATAGCGGGAAATCAAAGGATGATCCTGGCTATCTACAAAATCCTCTCCAATCCCTTGTACGACTCCTGTAGTAAAAAAAAGAAAAGCAATTAGGATAAATAAAAAATTAAATTGTTTCACAAAAAAATCCTCCTTTTACTGGTAAATTCCTTCTCTGGGGATATCTTTCTGGCATAAAAATTTCCCTTGAAGTACTTTAAATTTCTTCTTCTTTTTACATTAGTCCTTTAAAATTTGAAAATTCCCTCGTGTGTTTTGCTCCTATTTAAAACCCAAAAAATGGGCTTTTTAAGCCCATTTTCCCGAGGAATTTTTTCTACCAATATTCTCTTTACTTATCGCTTACTTTTTTCTCTCCCTGCTGGAAAGGATAGTCTGAGTAATTTTTTCATTGTCCTGAACGGGCTTTTTTTCTGGTTTTCCAAGGTAAAACCCCTGGAGGTAATCAACATTTAACCGGATTGCCTTTTCCAATTCTTTTTTGGTTTCTATTCCTTCCATAATCACCCTTGTTCCCTGGCTGTGAGCATAGCCAATAATTCTTTTAATTTTTTCTTCCTGTTCCCGGTCATCCAATACTGTTGCTGTTGTTTCCCTACCAATTTTAATAAACGCGGGATTGGTGGCAAGAATTCCCAGATCATCAAAATCACCGGAAACAAAACTGCCCACCGCAACCCTGAAGCCATATTTTTTCCCATTCCTGATTATTTTCCCAATAAATTCAGGAGTAGCCATTTTCCCTTCCACTATCTCCAGAACAAGGCGGTTAGGAAAAAGGTTCCCCGCACCCTTTTTTATATCTTCATTATGCACAAAAGAATAGGGGCCGTGGGAAACAAAAAGCGATTTTTCCCCCATACTTTCGGCAAGTTCCTTTTCCCGGGAAAGCTTTTGGAAACTGAGTAAATCAAGCTCAACATAAAGGTTTTCCCGGAAAGCTCTTTCAATTAAATCTTTTGTATCCCGGAAATGTTTGTTGTTAGTCCTCATATGAGCTGCATACCCGTAAATTTCTCCATTTGCCCCCGAAAAAATGGGCTGGTATACATGGTACAGGTCTTCATCTTCTATTACCTCTTTAACAGCTCTGCTCTGATCTTTTTCTAACCTTTTTCTTTCAAAATCCTCCCTATCAAACCTTCGAAAGCGGTTTTTTCCCTCTCTCTTGGCCCGGTACATTGCAAAATCTGCAAATTCAATTAGCTCTTCAACCTCTCTGGTATCAAAATTATAGGCGGCCATCCCCGCAGTTATGGAAACAGGGATGGGAATCTGGTTGAAGGTAAAGGGCTCACTCGATAAATATTTTTGGATTAAATTCCAGATTTCCTGGAAGTTTTCTTCTTTTATTTTTTCGTACCCGTGGACAAAAATTCCAAACTCATCCCCTGAGATCCTGATTTTCATTGAGTTATCAAGGGGAATAGATTTTAACCTGTTCCCAATTTCCACCAAAAACTTATCTCCCGCAACATGCCCGAAAGTATCGTTAATTTTTTTTAAATCATCAACATCAAGGTAAACAAAAATCCCCTTTTTTTCGGGGGCATTATCAATCATTCCTTTTATTCCAACCCAGAACTGGTAACGCCCAACAAGGCCGGTAAGAGGGTCCTTCATTAACTTTGTTTGCAGCTCTCTGTTCAAATTTTCCAGTTTAAAATTTGCCTTTTCTATTTTCCTCTGGGTATTTGTGAGCTCGTTATTTAGCTTTTGTAGTTCCTCAAATTGTTCCTGGATTTTTTCTTCTTCACTGTCCGTACTTTTTTTTACTTCCTGCCGTAATTGATTGAGAAGTTCGTTGTAAATTTTAAGTAGTCCTTCAATAACAGGTTCTTCTGCAGCTTTGCCGGAAATCCCAATTCCCATGTTCCTTCCCTCAAGGTTAAATAAATACAAAGAAATCTGGATTAATGTTGAACCCTGCTTTAGCTGCAAAGTATCCTGTTTCAATGTACCATCCGGGTGCCCTGCAAGAAAATGCAAAATATCTTCAGCCTTTTCTTCCTCCATCATATCAAGAAGGGATTTCCCCCTGCTTATTAAACTGGGATCCGTGGTCCATTTTACTTCTTCTATTTTTCC
>PUKG01000118.1 GCA_003550445.1 Halobacteroidaceae bacterium | reverse complement strand
GTTTTTCTCGGGCCTTTTTAATAATTCCAAATTGAAAAAATGGATTAAAAAGTTCAGGAAAAATGGTGATTATATCAATTTGCATTTTTCCCCGCCTCCCGCAACCCCGGCAATAATTCAACTTCCATTCTTTTCCCGGAAATGTCAACTTTTTTTACTACCTTTTTCAGGGCTGGAATTGGGATTTCTTGGTCCCCTTTTTTAACCAGATAAACATCATTTCCGGGTAAAGACATTACTTCTGAAATTTCCCCTAAATGTTCTCCCTGGGTGGAAAACACATCGATACCAATTAGTTCGTAAATGTAATACTCTCCTTCAGGTAGTTCCTGTCTCCAGGAGACTGGAATTAGCAAAAGCTTATTCCGAAGAGGTTCCACATCTTCAATGGAATCAAACCCGGCTACTTTCAGGAAAACAACGTCTTTTTTTAAGCGAACTTCCATAATTTCCAGGGTCTTTTTTTCAGGCCCCTCAATAAAAACCTTTTCCAGGTCAAGAAACCTTTCTGGAGAACGGGTCAGGGGTTTAACCTTTATTTCTCCTTTAACACCCTGTGGTTTTAAAACCCTTCCAACGGCCAGAAATTCCATAACCACACCTCACCAGGGAAAAGTACTATTCCAGAATATCCACCTGGCTCCTTTTCCCATCCCGGGCAGCCGAGGCTTTTGCCAGGGTCCTGATTGCTTTCGCAATACGTCCCTGTTTGCCTATTACTTTTCCCATGTCTTCTTCAGCAACCTTAATACCAACCCGGACCAATTTATCTTCTTCTTCGATTATTACCTCTACCTGTTCCGGGTTATCCACAAGCGCACAGGTTATATACCTGATCAGTTCTTGCAAAGGAAGCCCTCCTTACTATTTCTGCTGTTGAAATTTTTCCATGATACCCGCTTTGCGGAAAAGGGTTCTTACGGTATCGGAAGGGCGAGCTCCTTTGGATAACCAGTCCAGGGCTTTTTCTTCTTCAATTTTTACTTCCGCAGGTTCCCTGGTCGGATTATAATATCCCAGTTCGTCGATAAAGCGCCCATCGGGAGCTCTCCTTGAATCCGCTACCACAAAACGATAAAATGCATTTCTTTTGGCACCCATTCTTTTTAACCTGATTTTTACTGCCAAATCTTTCACCTCCGCTTTTTTCTAAAAGGGGAAGGGATTTTTCATCATAGAACTCTTCCCCGATTTTTGAAATCTTTTCATCATTTTTTTCATTTCCTTAAACTGCTTGAGCAGGCGGTTAACCTCCTGAGTAGAAGTTCCACTTCCCAATGCAATCCTACGCCGACGACTTCCATCAATAATCTCCGGGTCCTGCCTTTCCCTTTTGGTCATTGAATTAATTATTGCCTCGGTATAAACAAGCTGTTTTTCATCAACCTTGAGGTTTTTTAGCATTTTCTTGTTTCCCATACCGGGCAGCATGCCAATTATGTCCTCCAAAGGTCCCATTTCCCGGACCTGATGCAACTGCTCCAGGAAATCATCAAAGGTAAAACTGGCTTCCCGAAGCTTTTGTTCCATCTTTTTGGCCTGTTCCCTGTCGTAACTCGCTTCGGCTTTTTCAATTAGTCCGAGAACGTCGCCCATTCCAAGGATCCTGGACGCAAGGCGATCGGGGTGGAAAGGTTCAAGAGCATCTGCTTTCTCTCCCACACCCACAAATTTAATTGGAGCGTCGGTAACGGCTTTAATGGAAAGAGCTGCACCACCACGGGCATCACCATCCATTTTAGTCAGGATTACCCCGGTAAGGCCCAGGTCCTGATTGAAATTTTCCGCAAGATTCACAGCATCCTGCCCGGTCATAGCATCAGCAACCAGGAGAATTTCACCAGGATTAATGTCCTTTTTCAAAACCTTGAGTTCATCCATCATTTCTTCATTAATATGCAGTCTTCCTGCAGTATCAATAATTACCGGTTCAAATCCCTCCCGGCGAGCCTTGGAAAGGGCTCCCCGACAGATATCAAGTGGGCTTGTTCCTGTCCCCAGGGAAAATACCTCTATGCCCGTTTGCTGGCCAAGAGTCTCCAGTTGGTCAATAGCAGCAGGTCGATAAACGTCGGCAGCAACAAGCAGGGGTTTTTTCCCGTTTTTTCTCAGATAATTACCCAATTTTGCCGTTGCCGTAGTTTTACCTGCCCCCTGCAGCCCCACAAGCATAATTACGGGAATATCTCCTGTTAATTTGAGATCTTCCTTTTCCCTGCCCATCAGGTCTGTTAATTCCTGCTGGACGATTTTTACAACCTGCTGCCCAGGAGTCAGGCTGGCAAGAACCTCTTCTCCAACGGCCTTTTCTTCAACCCGGGCAACAAAATCCTTAACCACTTTGAAGTTAACATCCGCTTCCAGCAGGGCCATTTTGACTTCTCGCAGGATTTCTTTTACATCCCGTTGAGAAATCTTACCCCTACTGCGCAGTTTTTGCATTGCTCCCTGCAGTTTCTCGGAAAGGTTGGCAAAAACCAATGTTACCAATCCCCTCTCAACTTTTTTCCATCCTGTTAACAATTTTCAAAAGCTCATCCCGTTCCGAACAATTACATTTTTCCAGGCCTTTTTTCAACTTTTTCAGCCCTTGCTTCAAATTGCGATCCCTCTTCACCAGCCCCATCCGCTCTTCATATTCCTGTAAAACCTTCTCTGCCCGGTGCAGGTGATCGTAAACAGCCTGGCGGCTAATATCCAGGGTTTCTCCAATTTCACCAAGGGAAAGATTTTCAAAATAATAAAGGTTAACGATTTCCCTTTGCCTTGAGGTTAAAAGCAAACCATAAAAGTCAAAGAGATGGCCGATAAGGATCGTCTTTTCCAACATAAAACCACCTGCACTCTGTTAAGGATAACAGCTTTACAGGTGATAGTATATTAAACCAAACCTCTTTTGTCAAGCCTACTAAACAAAAAGATTGAAATTAGTTTTCTTCAAGAAGTTGTTCGACAAAAAGTTTGGGGTCGAAAGTTTTTAAATCTTCCATTCCCTCTCCAAGGCCTATTTTAAAAACGGAAAGATTAAGCTCCCGGGCAAGGGGGAATACAATACCTCCCTTTGCCGTTCCATCAAGTTTTGTTAATATCACACTATCAATGGTCAGGGATTCATTAAAAATCCTTCCCTGCTCAAGGGCATTTTGTCCATTTGTGGCATCAAGGACCAGCAGGGTTTTTATTTTTTGTTCATCCCGGGCCAGGACTCTCTTTATTTTTTTTAGTTCTTCCATTAGATTCTTTTCGGTGTGTAACCGCCCGGCGGTATCTACAAGCAAAAGGTTTTTACCCCTTGCAATAGCGGCCTCCCGAGCATCAAAACAAACCGCTGCTGGATCAGAGCCCTGGCTCTGAGCAATTACCGGCAGGTTTAGCCTTTCCCCCCAGATTTTTAATTGGTCGATTGCGGCTGCACGAAAAGTGTCTCCTGCCACCAGAAGCGGGGAGAAACCTTCTTCTTTGTAAAAATGGGCAAGCTTCGCCAGAGAAGTAGTTTTCCCCGATCCATTTACCCCTACAATTAAAAGGATATTCAGGCTATCTTTATCCAGTTCAAGGGATGATGCATCTAAAAACCCTGTCAATAAGTTTTTAAACTCCGAAAAGAGTTCCTCACCTTCAAGCTTTTTTTCTTTCTGGACTTTGCGGAGTTCTTCAACAAGCTCCATTGTGGTGTTGACCCCTACATCTCCCTGGATTAATAATTCTTCCAGTTCCTCGAAAAAATCTTCATCTACTTTTCCCCGAAATAGGCCAACGGTGTTTTTCCAGATGCCCTGACGGGTTTTGGCCAGACCAGATTTCAATTTATCCAGCAAACTCAT
>PUKG01000233.1 GCA_003550445.1 Halobacteroidaceae bacterium | reverse complement strand
TCTGAGCAATATTATCTCCGTACCAGTAATGGAGGCGGGCCTTTTTCCAAAGGAACTCAGGGTTATCCATTTCCCCATCAACTGCCCTAGCCAGTTCCAGGGCTTCTACTATGGGATCCATCTGGCCCCTTTGCTCCCAGGCTTCATCAAGGAAATCCAGATTGGTGGCCTGAAGGTTAGGAGAAAGCACCAGGATTAAAAACAAAAAAAACGCCGAAAATAACATAGTTTTCCGCAAATTATTCCCTCCTATTTTAATTTTTTAAAGCTTGTTCGATTTTTTGGAAATCTTCCCAGACAGGAACCTTTTTCCTGGGATCTCTCAATAAAGCTGCGGGGTGAAAGGTAGGCATTATTAAAAGATTGTTTTTTTCAATCCATTTCCCCCGGTCCCGGGTAATTTTCCCCTGGGGATCAATGAGGCCTTTGTAGGCTGTGGCTCCAAGTAGAACTAGGACCTTTGGTTTAATCAGCCTGAACTCTTCTCTTAACCAGGGCATGCAAACTTCCATCTCCTGAGGAGAGGGTTGTCTGTTATCAGGAGGACGACACTTAACAATATTGCTTATGTAAACATCGCTTCTTTGCAAGTTAATGGCTGCTAAAATTTTTGTAAGCAATTGCCCCGCTCTACCAACAAAAGGTTCTCCAAGCTCATCTTCCCTTGCACCCGGGCCTTCCCCTACAAGCATTAAAGAACTGGAAGGATTTCCAGTTCCAAAAACAACCTGCTGGGCTCCTTCTCTCAGGTGGCATCGCTGGCAGCTTAAAGCTTCTTTTTTTACATCGGAATAGTTTTTGTTAGTTTTGTTGGAAAATAATGAGGCAGGCTTGGGGTTTTCTTCGCAGAACAACTACTCCACCTCCGGTCTAATTGATTGCCTTATGGAAAGCAACAGGGATCCGGTTTGCAAAAAATGCCTCCAGGCTCTAAAATACTTTCCTTCTGCCCAGTAAAGTTGTCCCAATAAAGCGTGGGTATAATTATTGTTATTAATATCCAGGGATCGTTGCAGGGTTTCTCGGGCTTCTTCAGTTTTAATCTGAGCAAACTGGGTTAAAGCAAGAAAATTGTAAAGCCAGTGGTTTTCATGATCCTTTTGGATCAGGTATTGAAAAATTTCTTCTGCTTCTTCATGTCGTTGGAGAGAAAACAAAAGAAACCCTTTTTGGTTCAACATCAAAAAATTATCCGGGGTTTCTTCCAGCTCTTGCTGGGTTTTTTGTAACATATCCTCTGATTGCTGTTCATCGTGGGTTTCTCCGAAACGGGAAAAAGATTCCATGGCTTCTTCGACAAAACCAAGGTTTGCCTGGGCTACTGCTAGTTGAAAACGCGCTTCAGGATTCTCTGAATCCTCCTCCAAAACCATCTGATTCGCTGCAAGGAAAGCGAGCCAGTCTTCTTCGAAAAGAGATTTTCCTTCACCCTGGCAGGTAAAAGATAATAGGATGATCAGAAAAACCAGGAGAAACAATTTTTGTTGCACAGTTTTCCCCCCTGAAATAAATTTCAGAACCAAGAAATTGGGTTTATATTGATTTCTTTTTTATTCCTCATCATCATCTTCACCGCGTTCGGCCTTTGCCTTCAGGTGAACCATAAAAACCCATAGAAGCAGAATAAAGCCAATTAAACCCCCCACGGCAAAACCCCAAAGCTCTCCAAGGCCGGTAAGTCGGCCAAAAAAGACTCCAAGAAAGGGAATTAAAAATAAACCAATAAAAAGTCCAATTGCCACAATTTTAACTTTGTCTTTCATTATTCAACCTCCCCTACTGTCCGTTTATTAGAATTTTGCCCTGTGCCTGTTAAATCGAGAGGTTGATTTTTGCAGGTATTTGGGCTATTAGCATTAGATATTAATTTCACCGGCAAAAACGAACTGCGATTTCCCGATCATTTTTGCCGTTGAATCGGGGCCTTCCCAGTTAATTTCCAGGGTTCCCCCGGGGAGTTCTATTTTTGCTTTTTTATCCAGTTTTCCTAAGACCTGGCCGATCACAGCAACAGCTGCAGCACCGGTACCGCAGGCCTGGGTAAGGCCTACTCCCCTTTCCCAGACAACGACCTTTGCCTGCTCTTTATTAATTACTTGGGTAAAGTTAATATTGGCTTTCCGAGGAAAAACTGGGTGGTTTTCCAATAATGGCCCCCAGTAGTCAGCCGGGAAATTATCCAGGTCAGAAACAAAAACAACTGCATGGGGTGGGCCGGTTTTAACAGCAGAAACCAAAAACTCCCGGTTATCTACAGTAACTTTTTGTTCCAGAAATTCATTTCCGGAAAAGGCAACTGGAATTTTCTCTGGGTGAAAAGCCGGTATCCCCAAATCAATTGAAATACGGGAAGTGGTATCCTGCTCCTCCAAAATGAAGGCAGAAAGCCAGCCGTTTCCAGTATGGACCTCAACTTTTTCTCCAGGAAATAATTCCTCCCGGTACAGGAAGTGTACAAAACATCGCAGCCCATTACCGCACATTTCTGCTTCACTTCCGTCGGTATTAAAAATCCTCATATAGGGTTTTCCTTCTTTTACTGTGCAGGTCATTAAACCGTCAGCACCAACCCCAAAACGTCTTTTGCAGAGATCCTTTGCAATGGAGCTCCAATCTAAGTTTTGATCCTGAGTAATTGAAGTTTGAGTAATAATAAAGTCATTGCCAAGTCCGTGGAATTTTTGAAATTTAAGCATTTATATTACTTTGCCTCCCCTGATTGTTCTTCAAGCAGGTTGATTGGAGTTTGGGGGGTTATTGTTGATACCGCATGCTTATAAACCATATGTTGCTTGCCCTCGCTCTCCAGTAAAATTGTAAAATTATCAAAACCTTTAACCGTTCCTCTCAGGGGCAAACCGTTTACCAGATAAATAGTTACAAAAGCATTGTCACGCCGAATGGCGTTAAGCATGGCATCCTGCTGGTTTTGTTGGGGTTTCAAAATAATCAACCTCCTCTTTCTCTATTTATATATAATCCTAGTTCGACAACTTGTTTTCTTATCCTTCCCGGGCCTGGGAAGCTTTTATTTTGCGAAATAATTAGGAAATCAATTTTAATTCTTCCCTGGAGTCAATTGTTTTTTTGCCTGTTCAAGGACTTCAAAGAAAAAGTTTTCTCGTTCCCCGACCTGGATCCAGGGAAAATCAAACTGGTTTCGGAACCAGGTAAATTGCCTTTTGGCATACCGCCGGGTATTGGTCTTAATTTGATTTATTGCCTCTTCCCTTTCCAAAAAACCTTTTAGATGAAGAAAGAATTCCTTGTAACCCAACCCCTGCATGGAAGTGTGGGTAAGATTACACCCCATTTCTATTAATTCTTTCACTTCATCCTCTAACCCCAACTTTTCCATTTTATCAACCCGCTGATCAATAGATTCATAAAGTTCATCACGAGGTTTGAATAAAATGAACCCTACATTTTCATAAGGCAGTTTAGAAGTTGGGGCATTTTTTTGATGCTCTGACAGGGGTTTTCCGGTTAGTTTGAAGACTTCCAGCCCCCTAATTACCCTTTGAATGTCATTTGGGTGGATCCTGCTCGCCAGAGCAGGGTCACATTGCTTGAGTTTTTTATGGAGGGTTTCTTTTCCCTCCCTCTGGGCAATTTCTCTAAGTTCATTCCGAAGGTTGGGGTCCTTTTTATCAAACGCCGGTGGCAAGCCATGTATAAGGGATTTGATATAAAGTCCGGTACCCCCAACCACCAAGGGGAGGTTTTTTCGTTTAAAAATTTCTTCTATTAATTGCCTGGCATCCCGTTGAAAATCCCCAGCAGAATAGCTTTCCCTGGGGTCAACAAAATCAATAAGGTGGTGGGGT
>PUKG01000153.1 GCA_003550445.1 Halobacteroidaceae bacterium | reverse complement strand
GGGTAGAAACCATTGATTTAATTGACATGTTCCCTCAAACCTATCATGTTGAGTGCCTGGTGTTGATGTCAAAAGGAGAGAACTAACTGAAAACCTTTTTCGAAAAGGTATTTTGGGGAAAATAATTAAAAAGAAATGAAGAAAATTTCCCAGGGGGCCATTTAATGGAAGAAAAATATATTGCACCGTGTGGTATGAACTGCAGTTTATGTATTGCTTACCAATTCGGTGAGAAGGATCTGAATAAAAAGGGATTTCACAGGAAATACTGTCCCGGATGTATTCCAAGAGGAGAGTATTGCACCCATATGGGAAATAAATGTGATTTGGTGGGAAAAGGACTTGTTCGTTTTTGCTTTGAATGTAAAAAATTTCCCTGTGAAAGACTTAAAACCCTGGATAAGCGTTACCGAACAAAATATCATATGAGCATGATAGAAAATCTGGAATTAATCGAAAAAAATGGAATGGGAAGTTTTCTGGAAAAAGAAAAGAAGAAATGGATTTGCCCAAAATGCGGAGAGTTTATCTGTTGCCATAACGGACTGTGTTTGAATTGTAATTTGGAAATTTTGCAAAAAAATAAAAAATATAGGTGGAACGAGGAGTAACGAAGAACAGAAAAAACATACTGGGAAAAGGCATTGCTAAAAAAAGATTGTAATCATCCTGTAAGCTGTTACCATTGGGGGGGAAAAATTTCAAATTCCCTAGAACAAAAATCCTTTTCATTTTGGGAGTGAAATAGAAATGAATGTGGAAAAATTAATCGATGTGCTTAAGGAAAAAGGTTATGATGTTTCCTTTTGGCAAACCCCCGAAGAAGCAGCAATTTATTTAACCAAAATTATTAATAACAAAACAGTTGGTTTTGGCGATTCCGCTACTTTGACGGATTTGAAAATGTATGAACGACTTTCTGAAAGTAATAAGGTTTTTGATCCCCAAAATTGTGAGAAGGGGATGAGTTTCCAAAGTACTGCTATCAAATGTTTAACAACAGAAATTTATCTTACTTCAGTAAATGCTCTTGCGGAAACAGGTGAGCTTGTCAATATTGATGGTACTGGTAATCGTGTTGCCGGATCTTTATTTGGCCATCAAAAAGTTTTTTTTGTTTTAGGGATTAATAAAGTGGCTCCTACACTTAAAGATGCTATTTGTCGAGCCAGAAATATTGCTGCACCGAAAAATGCCAGGAGGCTAGGGTTGAAAACACCCTGTGCCGAGAAGGGTGACCGTTGTTATGATTGCTCCAGTCCAGATCGGATTTGTAATGGTATTGTGTTGCATTTAAAGAAAATGAACGATATCGATATGGAAGTTGTATTAATTAATGATAGCATTGGTTATTAATAATGGGTCAAAGAAAAATATGGAAAAGTTTTTAAAGGTAAAAAGAAAACCTCGGATTTAAAACCGAGGTTTTTCAATATTCTTAAGGCGATTTTTTTTAGCCAAGAATATCTCTTCTATTGTACCCCCAAAAGCCCCCAACCATCAATATTACTCCGACAATGGCAAGCAAAATGAGATTTATAATCTTGATTTCTTCCACTGGATATTGGGGTATATAACCAAAGGGAGTTAGTTTAGCCAGAAAATCGGGTATTTGTAGAAGGCTTCCCATATACACAACAAAAAAGGAGTAGGCAAGATACCACCAGGCTCCTACGGTTGCCCGGGGGAAAAAACCAACAAGAAGAAGGGAAAATCCGATCATTACAATTATTGCGGGGAAATAAACCAGGGTTGCGTTCATTATTTTTCCAAAAGCAAGGGGGTCATCCATTGTGGCTGCCCCTGCTGACCAAAGCCCTATTGCCCCTAAAAATAGAACAAGAAAACCAACAATAAGGGAAAGAATTAAGGAACTTCCCATAATACGGGACCTGGATACCGCTCTAGCCAGTAAATGTTCCATACGGTTTTTTGTTTCTTCTGTCCTAACTTTAAGAGCCATTAAAAGAACCGGAATAGTGGCAACCATGGAAATAACCGCCATCAACATTGGAAGGAATTGTTCGGTTAAGGAAAAACCCTCGACATCAGGAAGGGCTGCCTGGATTAATTCCATAGCCTCAAGGTATGTTTCCAAGTCACCCAGAACGGATCCATAACTGGCTCCTAGGATAAACATTCCCCCAAACCAGCCTAAAATAGCGGTTCGTTGAAGCCTTGTGGTCAATCCCAAAGGCCCTTGAAGGAATTTTGAAGCCCGGATCCTGCCGGGTCTAGAGGGGATGAAGCCCGCTTCAAGATCACGTAGAGAGTGAAGATAGTAGGCAATAGCAGTAATAATTAAAGCCAGCCCAAAAGTTAGAAGAACCGGCCACCAATAATTATTAACATAAACCTCAGCTCTAATTACCAGCCCAAGGGGGGAGATAAGGGACAGAGTTTCATTTCCCACATCACCAATGGCTCGAAGTAGGTAAAAAAAGCCGAGGGAGGCGAATGATAGACCCATTGTACCCCGGGAACTTTCGGCAAGCTGAGCAAAAAGGGCTGTAATTGCAGCAAAGAAAAACCCGGAAACCACTGTGGTCAATATTTATTGTATTTTTTAGATCTGCATTTTTTTAAAATCGTTGGGTTAATTAGCCAATATTAAACAAAGGAAAAAGTTATCTTGTGACGAAAAAGTTGGAAATATTCTTTTTAAAAAATTCGGAAGATTTTCCGAAGAAAGAAAATAGAAGGATTGGGTCCTTATTCCAGAAAAGAAGAGGAAAACGGACAAGGAGGAAAATTTATGGCTCTTGAGGAAGGAAAAACCCGCTCTTTAATTGGTTCTCTACCTGATGGCTTTGCTTATCACAGGGTTGTAACCGATGAGAAAGGAAATCCTATTGATTACATATTCCTTGAAGTGAATCCTGCCTTTGAAAAAATGACTGGGTTATCAAAAGAAAAGGCCCTGGGGAAAAAGGTCACAGAGCTTTTACCGGGGATTGAAGAGGATAGTTTTAACTGGATTGAAAACCTTGGCAAAATTGGCATTGAAGGCGGAAGTGGGGTTTTTCAAAAATACTCTGACTATTTCCAAAAGTGGTATGAATTATCTGTTTCAGGAGTAGAAAAAGGGTATTTTGGGGTTATTTTTCGAGAGATTACCAGAGAAAAAGAAATAGAAAAAAGCCTAAAAAGTAGTGAGGAAAAATATAAAGCCCTGGTTAATCAATCTCTTGATATGCTTTTTCTCCATGATCAGGAGGGACAAATCCTTGAAGTAAATAGGGAGGCTGTAAAAAGGACAGGTTATTCTCGTGAACAGTTATTAAACATGACAGTTTTTGATCTGCACCCTGATCCAGGGGGCAAAGATTGGATTATACCCGAATGGAAAAGCTGGAAGGTTGGAAATGGGCCAATCAGAATTGAGGATTATCATATTCATTCAGATGGTTCCATTGTCCCTGTGGAAATTGCAACGGGAAAGGTATCCATTGGTGATGGGGAATATATTTTAGCCCTGGTCAGTGATATTTCAGAAAGAAAACAGTTCGAGAAAGATTTACGGAAAAGCGAAGAGGACTTACGGACTACTCTGAATTCAATTGGGGATGCAGTAATAGCAACAGATCCGGATGGAAAAATAGTTCGCATGAATCCTGTTGCAGAGGATTTGACGGGATGGGAAGAAGAAAAAGCAAAGGGCAAACCCCTTACAGAGGTTTTCAGGATTTTCAATTCCCAAACTGGAGATAAGGTAGAAAACCCCGTGGAAAAAGTAATTCAATCAAAAAAAATGGTTGGCCTTGCAAATCATACAATGCTGGTCAGTAAGGGTGGAGAAAAGTACCAGATAGCAGATTCGGCAGCCCC
>PUKG01000085.1 GCA_003550445.1 Halobacteroidaceae bacterium | reverse complement strand
GCCAAAAAGCCTACCATTAAAGAAATTCTTCCACCATACATGACCCTGACGAGAACGTCCTGCCCCAGTTCGTTTGTTCCCATGGGGTGTTGTTCGGTAAGGGGAGGAGCAAAAATAGCCATGAAATTCATATCCCCATATTCATGGGGAACCAGGAAAGGTCCTATAACGGTAAAAAGAATGAGAAAAAGGAAAATTATTCCCCCGATTAATGCTAATTTGTGCTTGCGGAATTGTCTCCAGACAAGCCTCCAGTAAGTGGTTATGTGCACAGGTTCATCCACTTTTATTTGTTTTTTTCCCAGCATGGTAAACACCCCCTAGTTGTAACGTATCCTGGGATCAACGAATGCGTACAGAAAATCAGCCATAAGGTTTGACATAAGGGTTACCAGGGCGAGGAAAATCAGGCAATTTATTGCGAGATTATGGTCACTTCCCAATACCGCCTGGTACATTAATCGCCCCATTCCCGGCCAGGAAAAAACCGTTTCTACAATAACTGCTCCCCCGAAAAAATATGGAATATCAAGGGCAAGGATGGTAATAATAGGAATTAGAGCGTTTTTTAGAGCGTGTTTGAAAATTACCTTTTTCCGGGTTATCCCTTTTGAATAAGCCGTCCTGATATAATCCATATTCATTACTTCAATTAAAGAAGTTCGGATGTACCGAACCCAATAGGCAACCTGAACAAAACCCAGGATGCAGGCAGGTAAAATTAGATGCCGAATACGGTCAATTAAAGCCTCCCAGGTTCCGGTAATTCCATAGGAAGACATACCCGAAATGGGAAGCCAGCCCAGGTGAACAGAGAAAACTATTATGGCCATTAGGGCAAACCAGAAGTGGGGAAGGGATATTCCCACAAAGGCAAATCCGGTTGCCAGAAAATCAAAGGGTGAATATTTTTTTATGGCTGAGTAAATTCCAATAGGTAGAGCGACGATCAACCCAATGAACCAGGCAGTAACCGTTAGGATGAGGGTATTGGGTATTCGGGATTTTAAAAGATTCAGAACCGGTACTCTGTAAGTGCTGGAATAACCAAGCTCTCCCTGCAGCATCTTACCCAACCAGACCCCATACCGAACATAAACTGGCTGATCAAGTCCATAGTGTGCCCTCAGCCTTTCCAGGGCTTCAGGGTCATTGGCAAAAGCCCGAGGGTTTTCCATCCGCATTTGCAATAGAGCATCACCCGGCATTGCGTTTAGAATAACGAATATTAATATAGAAATAAAAAGGAGAATGGGAATTACCTCAATTAGGCGACGGACTAAATATTTCTTCATGGAATCACCTGTTTTCCTGGATGTATTTGGCAGTATAAAGCCCTGTTAATAACTGAATTCCAACAAGGTTTTTTATGGGAATTGCCTCGTAATTCAAATTTTCGTTCAGGATTTTAATCTGGTTAGAGAAGGCAAGGTCTGCTTCTTTTGATGCCCTAATAACTTTGTCCTCCGAACCGAATTTTTCCCTGCTCGCTTTCATAAGTCGTTTTAACATTCCCAGGTAAAGGCACCGGTAAAATGCACTGACATTTTGGTTGTCAAAATCCTCTGCAGCCGTTGCTGGGCGGTTTAGCTTTTCATCAGATTGGATCCAGTTTTCATCAGCTTTTAGGCTTTCAGTTCCCGTTTCAATTACTTCATTTATGGGGAAGAAAAATGGAGATTCTGTATCTATAAATTTCCCTGCAGTGCCCAAAATTGTCTCTAAAAGGGAGAGGTATTCTCTTTGTCTTTTTAAATTAGCCAGCAGGGATTCTTTCCTAGTGATGTCAAGCTCGGTCTTGTCCTCTACACGGCTATCATAAAAATACGGGACTTCAGTAACCAGGGAGTAGGTCTTACAAATCCTTTCAGCATATTCATCTGAGCCCGCTCCCATCCGGAGGATTTCAGCGGGATCCTTGTCGGTGTGTTTGGCGAGATGATCGTAAAGCTCCTTTGAGGAGAAAAGTTTGAAAATTGCGGGAGCAAGGTGTTCAAAGAAAGGTATTTCTGGTTCGCCAAGAGAAAGGGGAACCCCAAATTTTTTGGGAATATTATGCAGGTGAGGGTATAGTTCCGGGCTGTCTCCGGATATATAGTAATAGGCTCCCCCAAATCCTGAGTTGTGTAAAGAGTACATGAAATCTGGTTGGTAGGTTTCGATTAAATCCATGAGGAGTTGGGTTTCGGGGAGGGGGGACTGGAAATTTAAAGTTTTATACTGGACAGGGAAGGTCCACTCCACCTGTTTATAACCCGGTGGGCGGTAAAAATTTTCCGCATAACTTTCAATAGAGTCCTTTTTGTCAAACCAGCCTTCATTTAACCTTGTTCCGTCTACATCAATTATTTTGATTATATGCCAGGTGTAATCCAGTTCCTTTAATAACCCTTCCTCCCGGGCAAGTAAATTGCAGAGGGTATCCAGCATCATTGCTCCAATGGGCTCATTGGGGTGGGGGCAGCCAAAAAGAAGGGCGTGTCGGGAACCGCTTCCAATTTCCAGGACAGGGATTTTGTCTCCGGCCCGGGAGGTTCCTTCATGGGTAATCCGAACTGTTTCGGGATATTTTTTGACCAGTTCCAGGGTTCTTTCATTGTGTTCATCCACAGTAAAAAAGCGGGAATAATCCGGAATAAGCTTTCCTAAGGGTTCAAAATTCATCTTAATGCTCCTTTTCAATGGAATGAATAGTAAATGGTGATAGAAGGGGGGGGAACTTCCCCCCCCCTTTATTTATTGTTGGAAATACCAGTTGTAGATTATCCAGCCCAGGCCATTGTCGTAGCCTGAATTGAAACTTTTTATGTCAGCTTTAGCGAAGTGGGGAGTTGGGGCTGAGTATAGTGGAAGAACCGGTAAATAATGAGTCCAGAGGGCAAAATGTTCCCGGTATAGTTCGGCTTTTTTTGCAGGGTCCAGTTCTCTAGATGCCCGTTCAATTATTTCATCATTTTCTGGATTTGCCCAACCAGCATAATTTGTTCCTCCCCAGGAGTTGGCATCGGAAGGAATGCTGCTTGTGTGCCAGTAATTAAGGGCTTCACAGGAAATCCCGTAACCCCAGCCACTCAGAAGGGCATCAAATTCCCGGTAAGGCATAACATTGGCCCAAACAACCTGAGCAGGTTTTAGGTCTACCTTTACTGAGATTCCAATCTGCCGAAGCATTGCCTGGATAAGCTGGGAAGCAATTTCCTGTTCCCGGCTTCCGGCCATTCCAGCCAGAGCAAATTCGAAAACCCGGCCATCCTTTTCTAAAAAGCCCTGGGGGTTCATTTCCCAGCCGGCTTCTGCTAATAATTCCTGGGCGCCGTTGGGATCATAGGAATATTCAGTTGCCCCATCCAGAGCTTCACGCATGGAGTGGAGGGGAGTTATCCAGGTATGAGCGGGATCAGCAAGTTCAAAGTAAACAATCTGGTTAAGCCGATCCCGATCAAGAGCCATGAGTATTGCCTGGCGAACCCTGGGATCACCAAACAAGGGGTGGGGTTCTGATAGGTTATCGGGATCATTGAAATTAAGGAAGACCATATCTACGGCAACATTGGGAGTATAATAGGTTTCGAATAGTTCTGGGCGTTCTCTTTCCAGCTGTAGGCTTTGCTGTAGGGTAAGGGTGTACCTTCCAAAATCAATTTCTCCGGCAAGGGTAGAAGCAAAAACTACATCACTATCCGGGACAATTCTAATTACGATTTCGTCAATATTTGGTCTGCCCATAAAATAGTCTTCAAAGGCTTCAATGACAATTCTTTCACCCTCACGATATTCCTTAAACTTGTAAGGGCCTGTCATAATGGGATTTTGGTTTACATAATCTACAAATGCAT
>PUKG01000267.1 GCA_003550445.1 Halobacteroidaceae bacterium | reverse complement strand
TTCTGAATACTTGGCAGGAATCTACCATCCCTTGTCGAAATATTCATTTACCGTTAGACTGGCCCCTTATTACTTTTTTAATCTTACAAGCTGGTTCCTCAGGAAAAATTTTGCCCGTCTACGGCAATAAATAAAAGGAGGAGATTGTGTTGGCCAAGAAAATGCGTCTGGTTTTAATTCTTCTAACCTTGCTTTTGGTTTTTTCCGGGACCAGCTTTGCTGATCAAGTAAACATCGGGGTTTATGAACCCCTAACGGGTCCCATGGCAGCAGGAGGTCAGATGACCTTAGAAGGCATCAGGCTTGCTCATGAACTATATCCCACCGTGTTAGGGAAAGAAGTAAGGCTTTTTGTCGAGGACAACAAAACCGACAAAGCAGAAGCAGCATTAACAGTGAGCCGCTTGATTGAGCTGCGCAATGTAGTTGCAATTGTTGGGACTTACGGAAGTTCCCTTGCTATGTCAGGAGGGCCCGTTGCGGAAACCGCAGGGGTTCCGGTAATGGGATGCTCTCCAACTCACCCACTGGTTACCCAGGGCAATGATTACTATTTCCGGGCCTGTTTTATTGATCCCTTCCAGGGCTATATTATGGCAAAATATGCCTACGAAACCCTGGGAGCCCGCAAAGTTGCCATTATCCAGGATATTGCCCAGGACTACAGTGTTGGGCTGGCCCACTTCTTCCGCCAGGCATTTGTTGAGTTTACAGGAGACCCCGCTTCCGTTGTTGGTATGACCTCCTATCAGACTCTTGATACCGACTTTACTGCCCAGCTAACCTACCTCCGGGGACTTGGACCGGAAGCAATTTTTGCTCCTGGTTATTACGGAGACGTTGCTCTCCTGGTAACCCAGGCTCGGGAACTGGGGCTTGGAATTCCATTCCTTGGTGGAGATGCCTGCGAGGCTCCAGAATTTATTGAAATCGGTGGTGCCTATGTAGAGGGCGTTGCTATCAGCACCCACTACAGCGCAGATGCTCCAGTAACAGATGAATCATCCAAATTTGTTGCTGCATTTATTGAGAAATATGGATATAGCCCGAGCGCTTTTGCTGCTCTTGGGTACGATGCTTATCGGTTAATCCTTGATGCAATTGAAAGAGCCGGAACTACCGACTCCGGGGCGATTAGGGATGCTCTCGCCGAAACCTACAGATTTGAGGGTGCAACTGGCTATATTACCATGGATGAAGACGGAAACGCCGTTAAGACAGGAGTAATTCTGGAAGTAAAAGATGGCGAATTCGTATATGCTGGATCAGTAGAACCCAGGTAAAACACACTTCAGAAGGGAGTTGTTGGTATGACTCTTACCCATTTCTTTCAACATCTCGCCAATGGGGTTTACCTGGGGTCACTTTACGCACTGATTGCTATAGGTTATACAATGGTCTACGGTATTCTCCGGTTAATTAATTTTGCCCACGGCGAGTTGTTGATTGTTGGTGCATTCATCGCTTATTATGGAATCCTTATTTTTCACCTACCCTGGTGGTTTTCCTTCATTATCGCCATCGCACTAGGAGCTCTGGTAGGGATGAGTCTGGAAAGAGTTGCTTACCGACCTCTCCGAGAGCGTGGGGCTCCAAGGATTTCCCTTCTTGTATCTGCAAT
Organism: Halobacteroidaceae bacterium; assembly: GCA_003550445.1. Lineage (GTDB taxonomy): Bacteria > Bacillota > Halanaerobiia > B1SED10-174 > B1SED10-174 > T1SED10-26. The sequence goes on along the minus strand of PUKG01000267.1, from coordinate 2,239 downwards.
TGGGGCCTCCTTTTTTCTTCAGAATCTGGGCCTGGTTATAATTGGGGGGCGGCACAAGTCATTTTACCGCCCTCCTTTCTTTGCTCAGACCGTACAATTAGGTGATGTTACCGTTATGAATTTCCTTTTTGTCCTCCCCATAATCACCATTATCATTCTGGGAATTGTGTTCTTCCTGGTATATCGTTCAAAAACCGGGATGGCCATGCGGGCTCTTGCCAAAGATTACCCTACAGCCCGCCTGATGGGAATAAATATCAACAGGATCATCGCCTATACTTTTGCTCTCGGATCGGCCCTGGCGGCAATCGGGGGGATTATGTATGCCCTTCGTTACCCGGCTATTCACCCCCTGGCCGGGGTTCTTCCAGGACTTAAATGTTTTATTGCCGCCGTTGTCGGAGGAATTGGAAATGTCCCCGGAGCAGTCCTCGGGGGTTTCCTCCTTGGGATGCTGGAAATAATGGGAATTGCCTTTTTCCCACACCTTGCGGGTTATCGGGATGCTATAGCCTTTATTGTCCTGATTATTATCCTTTCCTTTAAGCCCACGGGGTTGCTGGGAGAACAAGTTGTGGAGAAGGTGTAGCCTATGACCAAACAGCGGAAAATTATTTTGCTGGTTGGGGCATTAATTGTCAGCGGCTTTTTAATTTATGCTAATTTTTTCTTTGATGCTTATGTGCTAAGGGTCCTGAACCTGATAGCCATTTACATGAGCGCTGCGCTCGGGTTAAGCCTGATCAATGGGTTTACAGGGCAATTTTCCCTTGGAATTGCAGGGTTTATGGCTATCGGTGGTTATTCGGCTTCCCTTTTAACCCTGCCTATTTCTGTTAAAGAATCAATTTTTTTCATCCGCCCCTTGATTTGGCCTTTCAACAGCCTTGAACTTCCCTTTATCGTTGGGGTACTTTTTGCGGCAATCATGACTGCCATTTTTAGTTTCCTGATTGGCTTCCCCGTTCTTCGCCTGCGGGGAGACTACCTGGCAATAGCCACCCTGGGGTTTTCCGAAGTAATTCGGGTGGTTTCAACCAATACCATCACCATTACCAATGGGGCCCTTGGTTTAAAAGGGATCCCTGCTTTCACCAATATCTGGTGGTCTTTTGGTTTTGCTGGATTTTCTCTTTTTGTTATTTGGAGGCTGATAAACAGTAGTTATGGGCGTGCTTTCAAAGCAATTCGTGATAATGAAATGGCTGCAGAAGCCATGGGAATTGCCCTTTTTAAGCACAAACTTCTATCTTTTGTTATAGGTTCGACCCTGGCAGGAATCGCCGGGGCCCTACTTGCACACCTTCTGACCGCAATCGATCCCGCAATGTTCCGGTTCTTTCTCACATTTAATGTTCTGCTGATGATTGTTTTGGGGGGCATGGGCAGCATCACTGGAGCTTTAATTGGGGCTTCAATAGTAACCTTCCTTTTTGAATTCCTGAGATACCTTGACTCCCCAATGGAACTTGGTTTCATAACAATTCCCGGAGCTCCAGGATTGCGCATGGTTATTTTCTCAACCCTTCTGATTGCCATGATCCTTTTCCGAAGGCAGGGCTTAATGGGGGATAAAGAGTTGAGCTTTGCCTGGATCGAGGGGAAAATCTCCCGTTTCTTTGGAAGAAAGGGGGGTGAAAATGTCAATTCTTAAACTTGAGAGCGTAACCAAAAGGTTTGGGGGGCTAGTGGCCCTAAGTGATTTCACCGTAACCATTGAAGATGGAGAGATTATTGGATTGATCGGTCCAAATGGTGCGGGAAAAACCACTGCCTTTAATGTAATAACCGGTGTTTATAAACCGGAGCAGGGTCGAGTTACCTTTAGTGGCAGAGATATTACAATGCTGAAAGCCCATCCCCGTACAGCAATGGGTATTTGCCGGACCTTCCAGAATATAAGGCTCTTTGACCAGATGACGGTCCTGGAAAACATTTTAGTTGCCATGCACATTCGGCTGAAAAAATCGATTTTTGCCGTAGTTTCAGGATCCCCGGGTTATCAGAAGAGGGAAAAGGAAATGAAAGAAGAGGCCTTTGAGCTTTTAAGGTACGTAAACCTCGACCATCTGGCCAACGAAAGAGCTCCAAACCTCCCTTACGGTCAGCAGCGCCGCTTGGAGATTGCCAGGGCTCTTGCAACCAATCCCAAACTCCTTTTACTCGATGAGCCTGCAGCGGGAATGAACCACCAGGAAACTGCCAACCTAATGGAATTCATAAATAAAATCCGGGAAGA
>PUKG01000210.1 GCA_003550445.1 Halobacteroidaceae bacterium | reverse complement strand
TTTACCTTGAGGCAAACCATTTTTCCCTTGACCTGGAAGGAGATACCCTTGTAGCCCGAGAAGAAGCCTATCTGGAGTTTGAAGAGCTGAATATCTGGGCTGATAGAATTGATTTTAAAGAGGATGATTTTGTCCTTTTTGTAGGGAATGTCCATGGAAACTATAATAGGATGAGGATTGAAGGGGAACAGGTTCGCTATGTGCTCCCCGCTGAAGAAGGAAGGGTTTTAGTGGAAAAAGGACGAATTTTTCTGCCGGCAGGAGAGGATTAAATGTCGATTGTTGCTGAAAACCTTGTAAAAAGCTACCGGGGGAAAAGGGTTGTGGATGGGGTCAGTTTTGAAGTTTCTCCTGGAGAAATAGTGGGTCTTTTGGGCCCCAATGGGGCCGGCAAGACTACATCTTTTTATATGGTGGTTGGGTTAATTCGGGCCGAACAGGGCCGGGTATTTCTCAATGGTAATAATATAACTCCCCTGCCAATGCACCTGCGTGCTCGCCGTGGTATTGGCTATCTTGCCCAGGAGGCTTCAATTTTCCGGGGGTTAACTGTTGAGCAGAATCTCCTGGCAATTTTTGAGGCAAATAACTATCCCCAGGCCAAGGCCAGGGAGCGGAGCGAGCAGTTAATGAAGGAATTCGGAGTTATCCATATCAAAAATCAAAATGGTTCGTCCCTCTCGGGAGGGGAAAGGCGCCGGGTTGAAATAGTAAGGGCCCTTGCTACAGAACCTTCTTTTCTTCTTTTGGATGAGCCCTTTTCCGGGGTTGATCCCATCGGTGTGGGTGATGTCCAGGAAATGTTGACTTACCTCCGGGAGAAAGGGTTTGGTATCCTGATTACCGACCACAGTGTTCGGGATACTCTTTCTGTAACCGATAGAGCATATATTATTCACCAGGGACAGATTTTAACTGCAGGATCATCCGAGGAGATTGCCACAAGCGAAATTGCCCGAAAAATTTACCTGGGTGAAAGGTTCAGGATGTGAGGTGTGGGGCATGACCATTTTTGACCGCTACATTTTGCGCCAGCACCTCCCCTCGTTTCTTTTTGGAATAGCCACTTTTACGGCAATTTTTGTGGGAACCGACGTTCTTTATTCTCTGGCCAACCTCATGGTTGACCACAATGCTCCACTGCACCTTGTGGTCAGGATTTTTTTCCTCAGCCTGCCGGAGATCCTGGTTTTAACCCTGCCCATGGGTGTCCTGATTAGCGTAGTTATGACCTTTGGCCGCTTGAGCCGGGAGGGAGAAATTACGGCTTTCAGAGCTGGAGGGGTAAGTATTAAGCGTCTTACCTACCCTGTTTTACTTGCCGCCCTGGTCCTGGGAGGGGTTAATATTCTTTTTAACGAAACTGTGACCCCCCTTGCCCAGGAACGAGTGCGTGAATTAAGGTACTTTGCCCGCCATAACAGGGAAATGCCCCTTTCCCAGGAAAATATTTATCTGGCTCCGGTAGACCGGGCCAGCGGAAAAATTGATTATATGTTTTACGCCCATTATTTTGATGGGCAGGAACTTTTAAAGGATGTGATTTTCCAGGACTATGAGGAGGGGCGCCTGGTTTCGGTTATTGAAGCCGAAAGAGCTATCTGGCGAGAACAGCAGTGGATTTTTGTAAACGGCCGAACCTACCAATTTGTCGCCGGGGAAAGAGTTTTACAGGGAACTTTTTCTCAGTACAGAATACCTGAACTGCAGAGAACCCCTGCCCAGATTTCTTTGGGCCGGAAGCCCACCCGGGAAATGAGCATGTCTGAACTGCGGGAAATTATACTTTCCCGCAGGGAAGAAAACAGAGAAGCCCTTGAATATGAGGTTTTTTACCATCAGCGCTGGGCGGTTCCCCTGGCTTCATTTATTATTGTGCTCCTTGCTGCTCCTTTGGGGATTCAACCTACTCGATCTGGGACTTCAATTGGAATGGGAGTAAGCGTGTGTTTAATCTTTGCCTATTACATGCTGATGACGGTGGGTTCTGCCCTTGCTGAAGCAGGGCATCTTGCTCCAATCATCGGCGGATGGCTGCAAAATATTGTTTTTGGATCTATAGGATTTTTGATGTTGTTTTTTACTGATCGTTAAAGAAAGGAGGTGAGGCGGGGATGCTTTACCCGGGAATTTTAATAGCTTTTTTGATTATTATAAGTGGCCTGGTTGCTTTTCTCGGTGATCGGGTTGGACGCAAGGTTGGCAAGAAAAGGTTATCCCTTTTCGGGCTTCGCCCCCGCCATACCTCTGTTATTATAACAATTGTTACAGGGGCTTTAATCGCCTCCCTTTCTATTACCATTCTCCTGGCAACTTCTCGGAATGTCCGGACCGCAATTTTTAACCTGCAGGGTGTTTTGTCAGACCTTGCTGCTCTATCACTGCAGGTCCAGCAGAGGGATGCCCAACTCCAAGATCGGGACACACAGTTAAGGGAAATGGAGGAGGAAATTCAGCGAACTGAGGAGGAACTGGATAGAATCCGCAATGAAAGGACTCAACTGGAATCAGAACTGGATGAAACCACCCGGGAATTTTTACAGGTAACCAGAGAACTTGATGAGGTTACAGAACAACTGGAGGAGGTAACGGGTGAATATAATAAGGTTTCAGGGGAATTGGAAGAAGTTACCCTTGAACTTGCTTCGGTTTCTGAAGAACTTGAAACAGCTAAAGGGGAGATCTTGGAACTTGAAGAAGATAAAGCTTACCTGACCAGGATTTTTGATGAACAAACAAAAGAACTTGAAAACCTCCTTGCCCAACGCCGAGAACTCGAAGGAAAAGTTGAGGGCCTGGAAGAAAAAACCCAGAGTCTGGAAACCGCCTACTTGATGATGGAAGAGGAATATGAAGCCAGGTTCCAGGAACTGGGCCGCCTTTACCAGGCCCTAGGGGAACGTTACCAGGAATATGCGGAGGGGGATATTATTTACCTCCGGGGTGACGAGATTCACTGGGCTTTAATTGAAGGTGGGCAGAAAGAAATGGTTATCTGGGAAGAAATGGAGAGTTTTGTCCAGGAAGCCAATGAGATTGCCCAGGCCCGGGGAGTGGAACTTCATGATCCCGAAACGGGGAGGAGTATAGTTTTCTACGCCAATGAATTTATTGCTGTAGCCCGGGAATTAAGACAAAGAGAAGGCAGGTTTATAATGAGGCTTGTTGCGGAAAACAATGCAACCCCAGGAGAGCATCTGAGGGCAAGATTCCAGTTGATCCCTGACTATATTGTTTTCGAAGAAGGGGAAATAATCCTGGTAAAAGAGATAGAAACCCAACTTGCTCCTCACCAGCTCGAAAGGGAATTGGAAAGTATTTTTAACGATTTACGGATTACTGCCCTTGAAAGTGGAGTTCTGCCTGATGCTCGTGGCTACCTTGGAACAATTGATTTTGTAGTTTTTTACGAACTCCTTGACAAACTCAAGGAAAGAGATGGGACCTTAGAGGTTGCTGTAATTGCTTCGGAAAACATCTGGAGAAGCGATAATCTTAATGATAATATTGGGTTTAAGGTTTCAGAGGTTGGTGGAGAAAATTGATCCTTGCTATTGATCCCGGCCGGGAAAAAGTAGGGACGGTTCTTTACAGTGCTGGCGAGGGGATTGTGGAGAGGAAGATCCTTTCTATTAAAGATTTTCCCGGTTATTTTGGCTTTTTGGACAGTCGTTATGAAATTGAGCTTGTTTTGATCGGAAATGGAACCGGTTCGGATTTTTTTGAAGAAATTGCTAAAAAGAAAGAAAAAAAATTTAAACTGATTCCTGAAGGAAAAAGCACCGAAGAAGCAAAACAGCTTTATTTCGCTGAAAATCCTCCTCGGGGTTTGAAAAAGCTTGTTCCCAGGGGGCTTTTAAGCCCCTCAAGGGATATAGATGACTTTGCCGCCGAGG
>PUKG01000040.1 GCA_003550445.1 Halobacteroidaceae bacterium | reverse complement strand
GGCAGCTTGAAGCCGCAGGTTTTGTGGTTGACGATACAATTGTTGAGTGGGCAACACTGGTTTCCCGTAGGGGAGATCCGGAATTATGGGATCTTTATACAACCGGTTTTACCTGGAGAGCCGATCCAACCCAGCATGCTTTTTTGGATCCAAACTTTGCGGGATGGTGGGAAAACCCTCGTAAAGAGGAATTAGTATCAAAAATGGAAATAGAGCATGATTTTGACAAGAGGTTTGAGTACTGGGAAGAAATACAGTTATTAATGTATGAAGATGTGCCTTTGGTTAAACTTTCGGATTATATGACCTTCCGAATAAGCCATGTTGATTTGAAAAATTATGTCAATATGATTGATATTTTCTTCTGGAACACCTGGCTTGATTAATTGTTGTTCACCCAATATTGTTTCCCTTCGCCGGTTAAAACCGGCGAAGGGAAACCCAAATAAACCAGAGCGAAAAGTGGTGACTCTATGACCGTTTTTGTAGTAAGGAGATTGTTATTTCTAATTCCAATAATGATTTTTGTCGGGACTTTTGTTTTTCTCTTAATTCATATTGCTCCGGGTGATCCAACTTCATATCTTTTGAGTGAAGAAGCTACTGAAATTCAAAGACAGGCAATGAGAGAGAGATTGGGCTTAGACCAACCGCTTCACATTCAATATTTTCGCTGGTTTTCCCGGCTGATGAGGGGAGATCTGGGGGAATCAATTAGTTTGAGGCAACCCGTTTCTCAGGCGTTGTTTCAAAGGTTGGAACCCACCTTCATACTGGCTATTCTTTCTTTAACTATTGCCTGTTTAATAGGAATACCGGGGGGGATAATTGCTGCCCTAAAACACGACACTTATATTGACCAGATTTTGATGAGTATAGCTATGTTCGGTTTATGCATTCCGAACTTCTGGCTTGCCCTGATGCTGGCTTTATTTTTTGGTGTTACCCTGGGTTGGGTGCCTTTGGTTGGTTATACTCCATTTTTGGAAGGCCCTGTTCAGAATATAATTTATCTCCTTATTCCCGCTTTTGTCCTCGGGTTTTCCGGGCGTTCGGCAGCTATTGCTCGATTAACAAGGGCCAATGTACTTGAAACAATGGGGAAAGATTATATAAGGACGGCTCGTTCAAAAGGCCTTTCGGAGCGAGTTGTTATTTTTAAACATGCATTAAGAAACGCAATGCTTCCCACAATTACAGTAATTGGAGCATCCCTAGGGGGGCTTCTTGGGGGTGCGGTTATTGTGGAGAATATCTTTTCTATTCCAGGGATTGGCCAATTATTGGTGGCTTCCGTCCACCGCAGAGATTATCCCGCTCTACAGGGAGCGGTTATTTTTGTGGCGGCAATTTTTGTTTTTGCCAACCTGGCAGTAGATATCGCCTACGTCTTTATTGATCCACGAATCCGATATGATTGAGGGGGAGCCTGCTCATGAAAACAAGCAAACTTTTATATAAAATTTTTGTCAACCCCAGGGGTATTATAGGAGGTTCAATTCTTTTGATATTTGTCCTTATTGCAATATTTGCCCCTTTTATTGCAACTCACGATCCCTATGAAATTAATGCCTGGGCCAGGTATTTACGGCCCGACCTTAGGGCCGAGAACCTTTTAGGGACAGACAGGTTTGGCCGGGATTTGTTTAGCAGAATAATCTATGGGTCAAGGATTTCTTTAATTGTTGGTGTTTCAATTATGGTTACAACCTCATTAGCCTCTACTTTTCTCGGTCTTGTAGCGGCATATTATTCTCGTGTAGATAATATAATTATGAGAATTATTGATGGGATGATGGCTTTTCCACCCCTGGTTTTAGCAATTGTTTTAATGGCGATGCTGGGACCGAGGTTATCCAATGTTATAATTGCTCTGACAATAAGCTATGTTCCGTCTTTTACCAGGGTTGTAAGGAGCAGTGCCCTGAGTATAAAACAGTTTGAATTTGTTGAAGCAGCTCGAAGCATCGGCCTTCCTTCATGGAAAATAGTTCTCAAGCATATTCTGCCCAATTGTTGGGCGACCATTATTATCATGGGAACTTTGAGGTTTGGATATGCGGTCCTTGCTGAAGCAGCCCTGAGTTTTCTGGGAGTGGGAATTCACCCTGAAGTTCCAAGCTGGGGAACAATTTTAAGTGCTGGAAGGGATGTTTTGCGTGTTGCCCCCTGGGTATCAATCTTCCCGGGTATAGCGATTTTTCTTGTTGTGCTTGCAATTAACCTGATAGGAGAAAGGCTTAGAGATGTGCTTGATCCGCTTACTCTTACCTAAAAAACCAAGAGATATTCGGTAAAAGCAGGGGGAAATAAAAACGAAAAGGTTTTTAAAAAACAAATTGAGGGGGAAGAAGGTTTAAATGGAAAACTTAAAAAACCGAGAAATATCCTTAAAACGAGCAGAACAACTCAGCTCCCGGGTTCAGGATTACCTTGAAGCCCGAGAAAAAACCCAGAAGGGCCTTGACCTTGAGCAAAAAGAGGTTTTTGCAAGGCAGAAAAAGAAACTTCTGGACCTCTTCGGAGCAAACGAGGAAAACTGGCAGGACTGGCACTGGCAGATAAAAAACAGGATCAGAGATGCAGAAACGATTTCAAAAATCCTCAACCTGACCAATGAAGAAAAAGCCAGTATTGAGGAGATTGGGAAAAAATATCGCTGGGCAATTTCCCCTTATTACGCAAGTTTGATGGATGAAAATGATAAGTACTGCCCCGTTCGAATGATGGCAGTTCCCTCGGGGGTAGAGATTGTTAATGAAACCGGGGACGAGGATCCTATGGCAGAGGAATGCACAAACCCCGCAGGCTCAATAACCAGGAGGTATCCGGACCGGCTGATTATTAATGTAACCAATGTTTGCCCGATGTTCTGCCGCCATTGCCAGAGGCGCCGGAATATTGGGGAAAGTGACCAGGCTCAACCCTGGGAAAAAATCCAGGAATCAATCGATTATATTGCCAGTAATAAAGAAATCCGGGACGTGCTGATTACCGGGGGGGATCCCTTTACCCTGCCTGATGATCAGATTGAGAGAATACTCCAAGGTTTAAAGGCAATTCCCCATGTTGAGTATGTCCGGATTGGTTCCAGGGCTCCTGTTACAATGCCCCAGCGGGTAACAGACGAACTTTGTTCAATGCTTGCCAGGTATCACCCCTTATTTGTCAATGTTCACTTCAACCACCCCAAGGAGATAACAGAGGAGACAAGGGCTGCCTGTGAGAAAATGAGCAATGCCGGGATACCCCTGGGTAACCAGGCGGTACTGTTAAATGGGATTAATAATGATCGACATGTTATGAAGTTATTAAACCATGAACTCCTTAAAATCAGGGTCCGCCCGTATTATATTTTCCATGCCAAGGAAGTTCAGGGAACAGGACATTTCCGGACATCAATAAAAGACGGGATAGAGATAATGGAGTACCTTCGTGGCTACACTTCAGGGATGGCAATTCCCCAGTTCATTGTCAATGCTCCTGGCGGGAAGGGGAAAACTCCGATGATGCCTACCTATATTCTATCCTGGGGTAAAGACCACGTCCTTATCCGTAACTGGGAAGGAGAAGCAATGGAGTACCCTGACAAGGATACTGAAAATATTTATGATATCTATTAATTTTTTTGATAGACGAGAAAATTTCTAGTATCAATGATTTCATAAGGCGGTGTTTGGCAAAAGGATAACAAAACAATGCGAATAAGGAGCTGGACAAATGAAAATTGGCATAGCCGGTCTTTCCCATGAAACCGTTACTACCCTCCCGGGCTTTACAATGGAAGATAGTTTTGAAAACGACTGCAAACGAGGAGAAGATGTAATTGTTTCGGCCCGGGGTTCCAAATCATCCTTAGGGGGAATAGTTGATTATTGTGAAAAAAATAATGTTCAGCTTT